>JBEIEG010000142.1:0-6787 GCA_040383035.1 Hyphomonadaceae bacterium
ACGCCATAGAGATAGCGCTCCATCACGGCTTGGGCATATTCGGTGCCGACATGGCGCTGGCAACAAATCATGCCGAGGATGGGTCGTGCGTTCATGTCGGGCGCTCTAGCTCTGCAGCAAGACCGGGCTATCGCCGTGCCAGCGCAACCAGACTTCATCGTCCCATGTGAAATCCTCTTGATCCCAGCGCGACAGATTGGGGCGCGACACCTGCATGCGGCGGCCATTGATGAGGTCAATCTCGTAAATGCTCTCGCTGCCCAAATAGGAAATCTGGCGCACGATCCCGGCGGTCACATTGCAGCCCGAGGGTGCATCTTCTGGCGTAGGCGGGGCGGCACCTTCTTCGCGCTTCAAGAGCTCGATCTTTTCAGGCCGAATGCCGACCCACATCTTTTCACCCCCAGCACCCGATACGCCGTGGTCAAAGAATATCCGACCGCCCAACTCCTCGGACTGGACGATGGCGTGGTCAGGCTCATCGACTTCGAGGGTACCTTCAAACAAGTTTACGCTGCCGATGAAGTCGGCCACGAACTTGTTGGCGGGGAACTCATAGAGGTTGGAGGGGGTGGCCGTTTGCATGAGCTTGCCCCGGTCCATCACCGCGCAGCGTCCTGCCATGGCAAGGGCTTCGTCTTGATCATGGGTCACCATCACAAAAGTGATGCCGACCTTGTCTTGAAGCTCTGCGAGTTCAAAGCGCATGGCCTCGCGCAGCTTGGCGTCGAGCGCACTTAGTGGTTCGTCTAACAGCAGGACCTTTGGCTTCTTGACGAGTGCGCGGGCCAAAGCGACGCGTTGGCGTTGGCCACCACTCATCTGATCGGGCTTGCGCTCTGCCAGATGGTCGAGCTTGACGTCGGCCAAGGCCGCCATCACGCGACCATATTGGTCCGCCTTGGCGACATTATCGAACTTGAGACCATAGGCGACGTTTTCAAACACCGTCATATGCGGGAAAACGGCATAGGATTGGAACACCATGTTCACGGGCCGCTTATTGGGCGGGATGGTCGACATATCGATGCCATCAATGAATATCTTGCCTTCATTGGGCATTTCAAAGCCTGCCAGCATGCGCAGCAACGTGGTCTTCCCGCAGCCCGATGGGCCGAGGAGGGCGAAGAATTCCCCACGCGGAATTTCCAGGGTCACGCGATCAACAGCGGTCACCTTTCCATAGCGTTTGGATACTTCTTCAACCCGAATAATGGCGTCACGATCACTCATAACTTAGCTCTCTTTGGTGGTTGCACTTTGGGCGCGCAAAGCAAGGATGGTGGCAAGCACCGTGATCAAGATGATGATGGTCGAGGCCGCATTGACCTCGGGCGTCACAGAGAAGCGCACCATCGAATAGACCTTGACCGGGAACGTGATTGTCCCGGGGCCGGAGGCAAAGAAGGTAATCACAAAGTCATCCAGCGACAGCGTAAACGCCAAAAGACCACCCGCAATCAGGCCGGGCTTCATATGCGGGATGATGACATCGCGGAAGGCCTGATAGCGCGACGCACCCAAGTCGAGGGCTGCGGCCTCTAACTCGGGATTAAAGCTCTCTAGCCGCGCTCGGACTACAATAGCGACAAAGGGGAACGCAAAGGTTACATGCGCTAAAATAATCTGCGTCAGATTAAATGGATAGGGCAGATCATTCGGAAATCCGATTTTGGCAAAGAACATCAATACCGCAACGCCAAAGCATATTTCGGGCACCACAATCGGCAGGTTCATGCCGCTCTCTAATGGGCCCTTAAATGGGAATTTGAAGCGCCAGAAGACAAAGGCCATCAAGGCCCCCAACACGATCGAGATCACGGTACAGACCCCAGCAATCAAAAGCGAATTGAACAAAGCTTCGCGCAATTGCGTGTTCTCAAACGCCTTCACGTACCATTTGAGCGTAAAGCCCTTCCAGACAACATTGGCCTTGGAATCGTTGAAACTGAATAAGATCAGGATCAAGAGCGGTGTGTAGAGGAAGATAAACACGCCTGCGAGCCACGCTTTCATCGCTGGCATATTGAGGTAGTCGAGTGGGGCGCGGGCGGCTTTTTTGGCCATTAGTGTACCCCTACCTTTCCGCCTTTGCGCTCCATAAAGGCGCGAATGGCAAAGAAGATTAGCGTGATATACATCAGGATGAAGGACAAAGCGGCCCCGAACGGCCAGTCGTTGGCGCGCTTGAATTGTCGTTCAATCAAGCTTGCGATCATTAGGTCATCGGGTCCACCCAGCAAATCCGGTGTCAGATAAGCCCCCAAAGCTGGAATGAAGGTGATCACAAGACCCGCCGCGATACCAGGTGCCGCCAGCGGCACGATGACGCGACGGATTGTTTCCAAATGCCCGGCACCCAAATCAAGGCTCGCCTCGATCAAGCTTTTGTCCAACCGATCTAGGGCGGCATACAGCGGCAGGACCATGAAGGGCAGATGCACATAAACGAGGCCTACGACCACGGCGAATTTATTGTAGAGGAGGGGTAGGGGCTCAAAAACCCCCATTTGCATGCCAAAGACACCCAGTAAGTTGTGCAGACCTTCTAGCCCTGAGTTAATGACGCCAGAGGTACGCATTACGGCGATCAGCGCATAGGTGCGGATCAAAAGATTGGTCCAGAAGGGCAGCATGATCAGCAACAAAATCCACGTCTTTTGCTTTTCATCTGCAAAGGTCATGGCCAGTGCCACCGGGAAAGCGACGACGAGGCAAATCATGGTCGTCGCCAGCGCCAACCAAACCGAATTCCACATCACCTTCAGCACTTCGGGGGAAAACGCTTTGGCATAATTGGAGAAAGTACCTGTAATCGCGACCTCGACGGGGCCCACATTCTCGCCAACAGAATAGGCCCAGACCATGGCCATAGGCGCGACAAAAAAGATCATAAACCAAATGACTGGCAGCGCGATGGTCGCGCGGAAAAACATCTTATCTTCGCGCCAATCTTGCATCACCCGCCCTCATGAAGCTTTGTCGTCTCATTTCAATCCCATACCGAAGGGTCTGTCGAGGGCTTTTCCGTCGTTTTACTGACTTTGTTGTAACAAATTGTATCGATGCCACGGCAATGGGCATTTAACTGGGGGTTAAGCTTGCTGCCCCCGAGGCCAAGCCCGCACTAAAACCCGCTCATACTCCGCCCAGCGCTTTTCAACCACCAAGCGCATGACTTGGGCATCATCAAAAAACACCGCCCCTTTAATGCCGTCGAGAACTGCTTTTGCGACATTATCGAGATCGATGGCCGGATAGTCGCGGTTGAGATCGATCAATATCTCCACCTCAAACTCGCCATGACGCGGCCGGATCTTCATTTCGGTCCGCAGCAATCGGTCGAGCTTTTGCTTGTAAACCTTCGACTGCGAGGTGACCTCAAGAATGAGGAATTCCGCCAGTGGGCCAATCTGCCGGCCCTTGGTGGAACCGCTGCCACGCCATGGCTCTGGGGTCTCGGGCTCTGGCAAGGAGGGGCTCTACGATCAAAAGTGAATGGAGGCACCGATCATGTCGGCCCTGGCCTATTTTAGCAAGACGAGATCGGCAGAGGGCGCGCTGTTCGTGCTGTGGTCAATTATTCAGGTATTCACAGAACTTTATGCATTTGCATGCAAGTCATCTGCAACTATTTGTAAATAGTCTTGCGGGTAAGACTTCAAGCCGCAATATCTCAACCGGTTACGGCCTGGACGCTTTACAGAATTCAAATTGGAGGCGACGTTGCAGAATAACCTTATGCAAGATGATCAGTCTCAATTGCTCGGCGTGCGCATCGATACCGATGTTGCGTTACGTATGACCCGCACCCTGTGGGAAGTTTTGAGCCAGCATGACCCAGTTTTGCGTGACAAGCTTGCAGATGCCTTACAATCGGAAATTGATGGTTTGGCTCTACAAGAAGAGCTGGATGAAGGTGGCAAGCCCGGCAATGACGGGGCAACGCTGCAAATCCTGAAGCTGTATCAGGCCATGAAGGCCGCTTAAGCCTTACGGTCTAGAATACGCACCACGAAATCATGGTCGTCCTTAGGGCCGGCAGAGAATTTCGCGTGCGCGGTCTCAGTCCAATTTACTTCATCGAATGCCGGAAAGAATGCGGTTCCTGTCGGCGCGGCATCCACTTCTGTAAGATACAATCGATCGGCCTGTGATAGCGCTTCGGCATAAATTTGTCCGCCGCCAATCACGCAGATTTCGTCTTGGTGCGTGGTCTTAGCCATGGCCGTCGCGGCTTCGATGGCCAGTGGCAGACTGGTCCAAACGCTGGCTCCTTCGGCTTGAAAATCCGTATCACGCGTGATGACCAAATTCGGGCGGCCAGGTAGTGGTCTGCCGATCGAGTCCCATGTTTTGCGGCCCATAATCACGGGCTTGCCAAGCGTGATGGCTTTAAAGTTTTTAAGGTCGCTGCCCAGTCGCCAAGGCAAGTCATTGTCGACCCCAATCACATGATTGCGGCCGCGCGCAACAACGAGGCAGAGTTTGATCGACGTCATGATTGTGGCCTAGCATCAATCGCCTAGCCGACAAATGCCTTTTCATAGACAAATTGTCCGGGTTGGCTAACGGAACCCTCGGTGAAGCCAGCATCTTCGAACATTGCCTTACAAGAAGCCAGCATTTCCATAGACCCACAAATCATGCCGCGATCTTCCTCGGGGTTGAAAGGTGGCAGATTGTGCTCGCGAAAGAAGCTGCCATCAGCAACGCGGGCGGGCAGGCGGCCCTTCGGGTTGTCAGCCTCGCGGGTGGCCGCGGTATCCAAGATCAGTTTGCCCGCCAAGATATAGTCGCCCACCAAGGGATCATCCTTCAGGCTTGCAACCAACTCTTTGCCATAGGTCAATTCGTCGGTGGTCCGGCAGGTTTGGGTTAAGATCACCTCTTCAAAGCGCTCGTAGGTTTCAGGGTCGCGGATCAGGCTGGCAAAGGGCGCAATCCCTGTTCCCGTCGCCACCATGTATAGACGCTTTCCAGGCAGAAGCGCGTCAAGCACCAAGGTGCCAACCGGTTTGCGTCCCACCAGCACAGTTTGGCCGACTTCAATGTTGCACAATTTCGAAGTCAACGGCCCATCAGGCACTTTGATCGAGTAGAACTCCAATTCCTCATCCCAATTTGGACTGGCAATGGAATAAGCCCGAACCAGCGGCTTGCCGTCGATCTCTAAGCCCATCATCACAAACTCACCGGTCCGGAACCTGAAAGCAGGGGAACGGGTTGTACGGAAGCGGAAAAGACGGTCGGTATAGTGCTGGACGGCCAGCACGGTTTCTGAGGTAAAGGCGGACACGGGGATATAAGCTCTCTGATTAGTCTTGTGCCCTTCAGATGGGCGAAAACAGGCTCTGCCGCAAGACGGAGCGGGATGAAACTGACAGGAGCATTTAGAGGATCTGGGTCAGCTGTGGGATGGCGACCCCATTTCAACAGCTTCAACACCCGTGGCACTGGCTTTTTACCCCCAAAACAGACTATAGAGCGCGCCAATCAAGCTGAGTTGTCAGCCCAACAGGTCATTTGCGGCCGGGAGACCCAATGTCAAAAGAAGAATTGCTCGAATTTCAAGGTACCGTGGTAGAACTTCTACCCAATGCCACTTTCCGCATCCGTCTTGAAAACGAACATGAAATTATCGGCCACACGGCTGGTAAATTGCGCAAGAACCGCATTCGCGTTTTGGCAGGCGATAAAGTTCTGGTCGAAATGACCCCCTATGACCTGACCAAGGGCCGGGTCACCTATCGCTTCCGGTAACACAAGTCTTATGAAGCTTATTCTGGCAAGCGCATCGCCGCGCCGACAAGAGCTTCTGGCCAGAGTTGGGATTGTGCCCGATAGGATTTGTCCAGCTGATTTGGATGAAACACCTCTACCCCAAGAAACGGCGCGCCAGCACGGGTTGCGTCTGGCTTGCGCCAAAGCCGAGGCGATCGCCCAACAATATCCGGATGATCTGATCCTTGCTGCCGACACCGTGGTGTCGGTGGGGCGCAGACTTTTGCCCAAAGCAGAAACGCGCGAGCAGGCACTGGCCTGCCTCAATCTTTTGTCTGGACGCAATCACCGCGTCACCACCGCCGTCGCGGTGCAGCGTGGTGGGGTCAAGGCAAGCCGGGCAGTTGAGACCCGCTTGACCTTCAAGCGCCTCAGCGAGGCGGAGATCCGCCTTTATCTTGATAGCGAGCAATGGATGGGCAAAGCCGGTGGTTATGGCATTCAAGGCTTGGCTGGTGCCTTCTGCAGCCAATTGCATGGCTCTTGGGAGGGTGTGATGGGGCTGCCGCTCTATGAGACCGTCTCCCTGCTTGAGGGCTTTGGCTATAAAAGGGCCTTTATATGAACGCGCCTAAGCCCCCTACACGTGAAATCGTCATCCATGAGCGCATTGGCGAGCTGCGTGCCGCTTTGTTTGATCGCGACCGGATTGTGGAACTGCGCTTGGAGCGTTGGTCAACCCATGAGGCGCGCGTGCGCTGGGGCCAGATTTATGCTGGACGCGTCACCGCCATTGATGGCCGCATCGGTGGCGCTTTTGTCGATTTAGGCGTGGGTGAGCCAGCCTTCGCCCCCTTTGGCCGCGAGCGTGAGGCAGAGCTGCGCGTCGGCGCTGGCGTGGCTGTGCGCGTCGTGCGCGAAGCCGAAGGCGGTAAGGGCCCAGCGCTGGCTTATGAGGGCCTTGCCCCGCAAGGCCCGTGTCCACGCCTTCTTGAGGATGCAACACCTTGGCAGGGCTGGCCAGGCGAACCACGCGAGGCAGACGAAGACGAGATTGACCGCA
>JBEIEG010000143.1:0-6766 GCA_040383035.1 Hyphomonadaceae bacterium
CTACCGCCATTGCGTTCAAAGATTTCTAATAGCCCGACAGTCGTCAGGTCTTGATCATAATGATCAATATGGGTCGATGCGCCTTCAAACAAAGAGGCGACACCCCCAGTTGCGATTACGTTCATGGGTACGCCATACTCGGCCTTGATCCGGTCAATCAGACCATCAATCAGCTCAATATAGCCCCAAAACACGCCAGACTGCATAGCACCGACCGTGTCGATGCCGATTACTTTGTCTGGCTTACGAATTTCGATGCGCGGCAAACGGGCCGCGGCGGTATGTAGCGCCTGAAGGGACAAATTGATCCCTGGCGAAATCACACCACCCTCAAATGCGCCATCTGCCCCTACAATGTCAAATGTGGTCGCGGTGCCGCTATCGATCACAATGCACGGCCCGCCATATTGGATGAAGGAGCCGATGGCATTCACGAGGCGATCCGCGCCCGCTTCCGATGGCTTTGGGATGCGCACATCAATACCAAGCTCTGCGTTTTCGCCCACCACCCAAGGCTCTGCGCCCACATAGCGGCGTGAGAGATTACGCAAGTGAAACAAGGCCTGCGGCACCACTGTTGAGATGACGCAATGATTGAGGTCATTGATGGAAAGCCCGGCAAAGCGCATGGCCGCATCAAGCCAGACAGCATATTCATCAGCCGTCCGCGAAGAGTTACTGGCCGCACGCCAGGTGCCGCGCCATTTCGTGCCGTCATGGACAGCAAATTTCGAATTGGTGTTCCCAACGTCAATGGCCAGCAGCATGTATCCCCCTAGGTCTGTCTCTGATACGGGGCGAGGCCCACGCGGGTTACCATTTTCGCGCTCTCTTTAGCCTGCTCGGGGTAGGCTGCGCCAGTACCAAGGGTGTAGGTGGCCTCAGCCAAAGAATACGTCCCCCGCTGTCACATCAAGGATCGCGCCATCTGCCTGCTCCAATTGCAGGGCCCCATTTGGTGCAAGCCCATAAAAGCGGCCTTCCAAAGTCTCCTGCGGCAAACGCACGGTGATGGGCTGACCAACCCCTGAAGCCCGTGCAAGCCAGGCTTGTGCAATCGGGGCAAAGCCCATTTGCGCCCAAAGGTCGAACCAGTCGTGGAAGCGGTCCCTGAGCGTCTCAAACAAAATCTCTGCGCTAACGGGTGGTTGCCCAGCGGGCACATGGTCGGCAACGCATGTGATGGGCTGATCCACGCCATCTGGTCGGGTACGCACATTGACGCCAATGCCGACCGCCAAATGAAAACCAGCTGGGCCGTGCCAACTCTCCAGCAAAATGCCGCTGGTTTTCTTACCCGCAATCAAAACATCATTTGGCCATTTAAGGCTGACGGACCCTTGCATCACATGGGGGTCAATGGCTTCTGCGACGGCAAGGGCTGCGACAAAGGACAGATTGGCCGCTTCGGCAGGCCCGCAGCTAAGGGTGAACAGGCCCGTTGTGAACAGATTGCCGGGCTCACCCAGCCAAGTCCGGCCCCGCCGGCCCCTGCCCTTGGTTTGCTCAAGGCTACGCACCCATAAAGGACCGCTTTCGCCGCCCTCGCTCAAACGGCGTGCTTCATCATTGGTGGAGTCTAGGGTGTCATAAAGACGGACGTTATCCCGCCCGCCCGAAGCGTTTGGCTTCAAAGGAAGCCAGCCCCGGCGATGCTAGCAGCCGAGCCTACGAGCCCGATCAACAAGGTCAAAGCGGCCAAAACAAAGGTCGCCCCGGTCAATGTCAAAGTCGTAGACGCACCAACGGGGACCATCGCGATGTGCGGCTCATCAAACCAGACGGTCTTAATGATACGCAGATAGTAGAAGGCTGAGACCACTGACGCCAAGATCAGAACGATTGCCAACGGCAGAAGCCCGGACGCACTGGTCGCCAAAATCACTTCCCACTTCCCGAAGAAGCCTGCCAGCGGTGGAATGCCCATGACCGAGAATAACAACATGGTCAAAGCCGACGCCAAAAGCGGGTTGGAGCGAGACAAGCCCGAAAGGGCTGAGATTGTTTCGACCCGTTCGCCTTCGGTGTTGCGCAGGGAAAGTACCACCCCAAACAAGCCTACCGAGGTGATCGCATAGATGGACACAAAGACTAGCAGGGCTTTCGGGCCAAATTCTGGTCCACAAGCGATGGCAACCAGCGCATAGCCCATGTTGGCGATGGACGAATAAGCCAACAGGCGCTTGATATTGGTCTGCTGCAACGCGAACAAAGCCCCAATCGCCATCGACAGCACGGCCATAATCATGACGATGCCCAGCCAGTCTTTTTGCAACGGGCCGAAAGCTTCAAAGCAGACGCGGGCGAAGAGAACCGATGCGGCAACCTTGGGCGCAGACGCAAAGAAGGCGGTCGAAACCGTAGGCGAGCCCTCATACACATCGGGCGTCCACATATGGAATGGGGCTGCCGACATTTTGAATGCGAGGCCACAGAGGATGAAGACAAGGCCGAAGACGACACCGATAGAGCGCTCACCAGCAACTTGAGCGGCGATCACGTCGAAATTGACCGAACCGGTAAAGCCGTAAACAAGCGAGCAGCCATAGAGCAGCAAGCCAGACGACAAGGCACCCAGTACGAAATATTTGAGGCCGGCTTCAGAACTTCTAGCATCGTCGCGTGCATAAGCGGCCAGCACATAGAGCGCCAAGGATTGCATCTCAACCCCGACATAAAGCGCGATGAGGTCATGGGCCGAAACCATGATGAACATGCCCAAAGTCGCCAAAAGCGCCAAGACCGGAAACTCTGGCTTGTCGAGCTTTTTCTCCGCCAGAAAGTCGATGGAGAGCAAAAGCGCGCTACCAGCTGTCAAAGCGATGATCAGCTTGGCATAGGCGGAAAATCCGTCAGCGGCATAGGAGCCGGAGAAGACCACCACTTGCTCTGGCGGCATATGCAATACAGCCATAGAACCAGCGGCCACAATCGTGGCGACGCACAGCCAAGTGACCAAGCGCGCGCCCTTGTCGCCCATAAAGGCACCGATCAGCATGATGATCAAAGCCCCTGCTGCCAGGGTAATTTCCGGCAGAATATAGGGAACCTGCTGGAAAAAGAGCTCTGCTGTCATGGTTTGGTTTATAGCCATTACCGCACCGGTCACTTAAAGTTGGCGTGGAAGGCGTCCACGAGCGCAACGGCCGAAGTCGCCGTCTGGTCAAAGATGATGTTCGGCTGGAAGCCCAAATAGAGAGCTGCCGCAATCAAAGGCACGAAGATCAAGATCTCACGTGCATTCATGTCGGTGATCGTATTGAGCGCTGGATTGACGATCGTGCCAAAGACGACCTTGCGATACAGCGTCAGCATATAGGCCGCAGACAGGATCACCCCACTTGCCGCCACCATAGCCGTGACAGGATCGACGTTAAATGCGCCTTGCATGGTAAGGATTTCGCCGACAAAGCCGGAGGTTCCAGGTAAGCCGACATTGCCCATGGTGAACAACAAGAACACGGCCGCATAGATCGGCATGCGGTTCACGAGGCCACCATATTGGGCGATCTCACGTGTGTGCATGCGGTCATAAATGACGCCGACGCAGAGGAACAAAGCGCCGGAGATGACCCCGTGGCTAAGCATTTGGAACAAAGCACCTTGGATGCCCTGCTCATTGCCCGAGAAAATCCCCATGGTCACAAAGCCCATGTGCGCGACCGAGGAATAAGCAATCAGCTTCTTGATGTCGGTCTGACGGAACGCAACGAGCGAGGTATAGACAATCGCAATGCCCGACAACGCAAACACAAAGGGCGCAAAGTCGTTGGAAGCTTCTGGGAACATGGGCAAAGAGAAGCGGAGGAAACCATAGCCGCCCATCTTCAACAATACCCCAGCCAGAATGACAGACCCCGCCGTCGGTGCCTCAACGTGGGCGTCAGGCAACCAGGTGTGGACCGGCCACATCGGCATTTTGACGGCGAAGGAAGCGAAGAAAGCAAGCCACAACCAGGTTTGCGCATCCTTAGCAAACTCAAAGGCTTGCAGGTCTGGGATCGAGGTCGTCTTGGCGGTGATCGCCATCCAAGCAATCGCGATCAACAAGAAGAGCGAGCCCAACAATGTGTAGAGGAAGAATTTGTAAGCCGCATAGACGCGGTTCTTGCCGCCCCAAATCCCGATGATGAGATACATGGGGATAAGGCCCGCTTCGAAGAAGATGTAGAAGAGGACGATATCAAGCGCGCAGAACACACCGATCATCAGCGTCTGCAATAGCAAGAATGCCGCCATATATTCCACGACGCGCTTCTCGATCGAGGTCCAACTAGCCAAGATACACAAGGGCATCAGGAAGGCAGTCAACAGGATCAAAAGCACGGAAATGCCGTCGATGCCCAGATGGTACTGGATCATGCCATACCAGTCGGCCCGCTCAACGAATTGATAGCCCGCCTTGGTTTCGTCAAAAGCCAAGGTCATCCAAAGCGTCAGAGCGAACACGATGACCGTCGTTACCAACGCAATCCAACGTGCTGCATTGGCGCGCGCGGCCTCTGGGCTCTTGATGAGCTGGGGTAAAAACAGGATCAAGACGGCCGCCACTGCGGGCGTCCAAGTGAGGATCGAGAGGATGGGCAGCGTGTCCATGATAGCCTCAGGCACCTCGGAATAGAACAAAAGCGCCAAGCGCGACCGCCGCGATCAGCATCAAAAAGGCATAGTGATAGACATAGCCAGACTGGATTTTGACGGCTTTCTTCGAACCAAAGTTCAAAGCTGCGGCAATCCCATTGGGCCCGAGCCCATCGATCAACTTGCCGTCACCGATTTTCCAGAAGAAGTCACCCAGCGCACGGGCACCCTTTACGAACACGATCTCATAGAGCTCGTCGAAATACCATTTGTTCTCCAAGAAGGCGTGCGCCATGCCCTTGCGGTCGGCGATTTTCTTACCCAAGCCTTCGTTGAACAGATAGAAGTAAAGGGCAGCAGCCAAGCCGATCACCATCACGACCAGCGGCGCATAAAACACCCAGCCAGGAATGGAATATTTGTCTTTGAGGACGGTATTGTCAGGCGCGGTATAGATCGAGCTGCCCCAGAATTCCTTCGCATGATGGCCAACAAACGCATCATAGAAGATAGAGCCAGCAAATACGGCACCCAAAGCCAACAAGATCAGCGGGATCAACATCACCCACGGGCTCTCATGCGGGCCGTGCCAAGCATGATGGCCATGGTCATCATCATGGCTGCCCGCAGCATTTTGGCCAGCGTCGTTGATATGGGCAACAGCCGGTAAACCATGCGCATGGGCGGCATCGCTGTGGCTATGGTCGTCATGATGGCCGTGATCGCTGTCAGCTTTCCACTTCGGCGTGCCGTGGAAAGTCATGAAGGCCAAGCGCCAAGAATAGAAGCTCGTCAGCGTCGCAGCCAGCAAAGCCATCCAGAAGGCCATTTGAGCCGCTGTATTGCCCGTCATGCCTGCAGCATAGGTGGTCTCAATAATGGCGTCTTTCGAGAAGAAGCCAGCAAAGCCAAACGGCGTATGGGGAATGCCGACACCGGTAATGGCCAAGGTGCCGATAATCATGATCACAAAAGTGATCTTCATATGCTTAGCAACATCGCCCATTTTGCGCATGTCTTGCTCGTGATGCATGCCATGGATCACGCTACCTGCGCCCAAGAACAACAAGGCTTTGAAGAAGGCATGGGTGAAGAGATGGAACATCGCGGCCTGATAGGCGCCGATGCCTGCAGCAAAGAACATAAAGCCCAATTGCGAACAGGTGGAGTAAGCGATCACGCGCTTAATGTCGTTTTGGGCAAGGCCAACAGTCGCGGCAAACAAGGCCGTTACCGCACCAATGATGGTGATGAAGCCCGCTGTGCCGGGGGCCGCTTCATAAATAGGTGAGCACAAGCAGACGAGCACGACGCCGGCGGTCACCATGGTGGCGGCGTGGATCAAAGCCGACACAGGCGTTGGGCCTTCCATCGCGTCGGGCAACCAGGTGTGCAGGAAGAATTGCGCCGATTTGCCCATCGCGCCGATGAACAACAAGAAGGCGATAATTTCGATAGCGGGCAATTGATAGACGCCCCACTTCAACATCACGCCAGCCTTCTCCGGCACCATGGCAAAGACTTCTTTGAACTCAATCGTGCCAAACACAAAGAATACGGCCATAATGCCCAAGGCAAAGCCAAAATCGCCAACGCGATTGACAACAAAGGCTTTAATCTGCGCGTCATTGGCCGAGCGCTTGTGATACCAAAAGCCAATCAAGAGATAGGATGCGAGGCCCACGCCTTCCCAGCCAAAGAAGAGTTGCATGAAGTCTGCCGCAGTAACCAGCGACAACATGGCAAAGGTGAAGAGCGACAGATAGGCAAAGAAGCGCGGCTTATGCGGATCTTCCGCCATATAGCCCCAGCTATAAAGGTGCACCAAAGACGATACGCCGGTAACGACTATCATCATAACGGCACTAATGGCATCCAATCGGATCGACCAGGTGCTCTTGAGGTCGCCAACATCGATCCAAGTCGCGATGCGAATGGGCTCAGCGGGCAGATGCAGGCTGTGTTGCCAATGGCCAATGAAGATGGTTCCGGCGCAGGCTGCGGCAACAAACAGCAAAGCCGTGGCAACAAACATCGCCACTTTCTCGCCAATGAAGCGGTTGAAGAGGCCGCAGATGATGGCACCCAAAAGCGGCGCGAACACAACGATCGTCGCGAGCGTCTCGGCGAGGCCAGTCGTGGCGTGAGGATCAGCAGACACGCGTTAGCCCTTCATCAGATTGAG
>JBEIEG010000144.1:0-6704 GCA_040383035.1 Hyphomonadaceae bacterium
CTCAGCCACAAGACCCAAACTTTGGTCGACTGTCTGAATGGCTTCCTGGGTTACTTTTTCAATCTGACCAACACGGCTGTCTGTCTCAAAGACTTGGGTAGCCAAGCGCGATAGCGCCGACTCAAGCGATTTGAGGGCGGCGAGTGACGCGTGCTTTGGATCTTGCGACTCAATCCGGCGCAGGCGCTCACTCAGGACAACTTGGGTCTCATGCAAATCATGCAAATGGGTCTCAATGCGACCCATGGCAGTGTCGCCAGTTGCCATCGATTTTTCAAATTTTTGCGACAAGCGGTCATCGACACCGAGAGATGGCGGCACGGGCGCCAACTCCACACCGCCAGACTCAAGGCGTCGGCTCAGTTGTTCCAAGGCCGCGGTTAAGCGATTGGCTTCTTGACCAAAATTTGCAGTTAACTTTGCAGTTGCAGCAGGCTGTTGGGCAGGTTCGTCGGTCTCTGCAATAAGACGGTTCAACAACTCGCCAAGCGTGAGACCTTCGCGGCGTGCGAGATCCTTCGCAGCCTCGCGTGTCCGAGGCTCTACGCCCTTCACACTCCATGGCGACTGTCCGCTCATCCGAATCACTCTTCCGCCAAGTTTTGCGGCCCAACAAGAAATTTCCGAAGAAATTCAACTACCCTGATCGTTCATTTACTGCTTCGCAGAATTTGAACAGTCCAAAGTGTGGTTTCGACTTTCTTCGTCCTGCTCGACTTGGGGCTGTTATGGTAAATGCGCGGTTAATGAGAGTTAACGCAGACTGCTTCGGGGGGCGTAACTTTGGGTCAATAAGAACTTGACCTGATCTGACTGGCTAGATTTTGGAGTCACCTTCGCGAACAATTGGCAGAAACGAAAAGCCCCGCCGGCAAAACCAGCGGGGCTTTCAGTAAAACAGGCTGTTAAATGCCTATTCGGCGGCAATCTTCACTTGTTTCAAGGCATCGGTGTTCACACCGAAATTGACCGCCTGTAGGAAGCGAATGCCATCTTCGGCGATATCGTCGCCGACCATATGCTCACCTTCGGCCTCAAACTCAGCGAAGTCGACATACATGGCATAGAAAGCCTTGGTGCGATCGGTGATGATATTGGCATTCCACAAGGTCTTCACCAGAACGCGGAAGATATTGGTGGCTTCCTTCATCCGTTCACGACGGTCTTCATCGGTGACCATCTCTTGGAACTGGACCATGATGATGTCGGGATCGAGACCGAACTCGTCATAGATGGCGCGCATTTGATGCGGGGCAACCAAGTTGAACAACAGGGTCTGGAAGCAATGCGCCGCCCAGTCTTCGACAATTGCATGTTCTGCCGCATCTAACTTTGGAATGGTGCGATCTGCCCAGATTTTACCGAATTTGTGGTGGAAGGCTTCGTCTGTCATGACCAATTGCGTTAGTTTACGCGCCAGTGGGTCATTCCATTCTTTGTAGATCATCGCAAAGGCACCCATGGCGAGGCCTTCGATCAGCATCTGCATGCCAACGACCTTCTTGTAGACTTCAGGCGCATGAACGATGTCGACCAGCAAGGTCTTCAACACTTCGCCACATGGCAGTGGGCTGCCCCAACGCGCTTTGATATAGGCCGCGAATGCTGCAACGTGGCGGGCCTCTTCACGGGCTTGATTGGCCGCATATTCCTGTGCGCCAGCATCGCGGAGCACGTGGCAGAGCGATGCAGAGAGGTTCAGAGCGCCTTGCTCGCCATGCAAAATGGCCGACAATTGCCAACGGGCCATCTCATTCTTAAAGCGGATCAGCTCCTTTGGCTTATCCTTGAAGAATTCTTGGACATATGGGGTCTCAAGGGCTGGAACCATATGATCTGGCAACAAGGCCTGATTTTCCATGTCAAACGGCTCATCAAAATCGATGTAGCGCTTGTCTGTTGGGTCCCAGAAATGATCATGGGTGGCAGAGATGATTTTGTCGAAAGCTGTCGAACGGCTTGTATGCCGGTCAATCTCCAACAAAGCAGCGAAGTCAGTTGGCGCTACCGCGTCATACAGCGCGTCCTTGGTAATGTGCGAGGTTGTCATGCTTTCAATCACTCCCATTTAAATTCGTGACCGGGTCTTTGGAATCCCAGCTTTGGTCCTTGAGCATAGAGCGACATCTAGGTGTGTCGCTTCTAAGCCTAACATGACACAAATTTCTAAAGGATCAATTGAAAAATGACGGGTGCGTCAGCTTCATGCATCAAATACTCGCAATCCCGCCTTCGGCAAAAGTTGCGCTCTAGAGATCATGTATCGAGCGATCCTTTGTCTCGGGTAGGAAGATCAGGGCCACCACAACGCTGATAGCGGTAATAATCACCGGATACCAAAGACCGGAATACATATTGCCGGTGGTTGCCACGATGGCGACGGCTGTGGCGGGCATAAAGCCCCCAAAGAAACCTGTCCCGACGTGATAGGGCACCGACAAGGCCGTATAACGGATGCGAGTTGGGAACATCTCGACCAAGGCCGCCGCCAAGGGACCATAAAGCGCGGTCGCGGCCACCACGAACACCATCAAATACGCCAAAACGGCCGGGTGATTAATCTTGGCTGGGTCTGCTTTGTCAGGATAATTTGCCGCTTTCAAAGCCGCCTTTAGCTTGGCGCCAAATGCATCCTTAGCGGCCTTTTGCGCTTTTGCATCGAGAGCCGAAATATCGACGCTTTCTAGGGTAACCGTTCCAACTTTGACTTGCGCATTTGTGCCTGCGGGTACCACCTCATTATCATAAGAGATGCCCGAATTGGTCAGATAGCTCTTGGCCACATCACAGCTAGACGAGAAGGCGTCTCTGCCGTCCGGTGTCTTGCCAACGGGGTTGAACTGCACCGAACAAGTTGCTGGGTCTGCGCGGACGATAATGGGCGTCGCAGTTTGGGCCGCCACGAGGTCTGGATTGGCCGCTTTGGCCAATTGATGAAAGGCCGGGAAAAAGCTCAACACCGCCAGAATCATGCCAGCCAGCATAACCGGCTTGCGGCCCATTTTGTCCGACAGCCAGCCGAAGAAAACGTACAAGACAGCGGAGATAGCGGTGATGATCAAAAGCCAGATATTGATGATCTGGGGGTCAACTTTTAACTGCCGCTCCAAGAAGACTTGGACATAGAAGAAGCCCGTATACCAAACCACACCTTGCGCCATCATCAGGCCAAACAAGGCGAGCAGGATCAGCTTCAAGTTGCGCCATTGACCAAACGCATCAGACAAGGGTGCTTTGGAAGCAGCGCCTTCTTCTTTTAGCGCCTTAAACATCGGGCTTTCTTCCAATTGCAAGCGGATCCACAAAGCAATCGCGAGCAAGAAAACCGACAGGAGGAATGGCACCCGCCATCCCCAAGACTGGAAGGCTTCTTCGCCCAAAATCATGCGGGTCATAAAGACGACGGTCAAAGCGAGCAGCAATCCCCCTGCCGCCGAAGTCTGTACCCAAGACGTGTTCCACCCCCGCTTATGGGCTGGCGAGTGCTCTGCGACATAAATCACAGCCCCGCCATATTCGCCGCCCAAGGCAAAGCCTTGCGCAATCCGTAACGCTACCAGCAGAATAGGTGCCCAAATGCCGATTTGGTCATAATCGGGCAGGAGACCGACAGCGAAGGTGGAGGCACCCATCATGACGATGGTGACCAAGAATGCGCCCTTCCGACCTTTAGTGTCGCCAATCGCCCCAAAAACAACGGCACCCAGTGGGCGCGCTGCAAAGCCAACGCCAAAGGTCAAGAGTGCGAAGATAAATTGGGCGGCAGGGGGCGAACCTGCGAAGAAATGCTGTCCCATCACCGAGGCCAAAAGGCCAAAGATGAAAAAGTCGTACCACTCAAAGACGGTGCCAGCAGCGGACGCGGCGACAACGGTCTTCAATTTTTGCGGTTCAACAGGCGACGAAGCAGCAGGTTGTGTCACGATTAGCCCCTAAATCATGGTTAAGCGGCCTATCCTTGGACGCAGTTTACGCTGTGATCAAGTAACAAGCCTGAGGCGGTTACAGGCGGGGCCTAATCTGGTGCTCGACCCAAACGGCGCGCTTCTTGGATCCGTCCCCGCACCAGCCAATTATCGACCTCTTTTGGCGCGAGACGAAGGGCTTGGGCGATGTCGAGTTCTGCCGCCTCATAGGATTTTTGCTGCAGCAGGGTTTCCGCCCGCAGGCGCAAGGCAAGTACATCCAGCGGCCTGGTCGACAAGCACACCGTCAGGTCCGCTTGCGCCTCTGCCCAGAGGCCTTGGCCAGCCTTGGCGCGCGCCCGATCGATTAAGAGGTCAGGCTCGCCCGGTTTCAGTTTCAAAGCGGCATCGAGAACCTTTTGCGCTGGCTTAAACTCTTCAATCATCAGCCACGCATTGGCCGCACGCGCCATGATCAAAACGCGTTGATCCAGGTCACCGGCATCGGGGGCGGAAGCTAAAGCTGTTAGGCGTTCTGCCCCACCACCAATGTCGCCGCTTTCGATACGGGCGATGGCGATACATTGCTCCGCAAACGTGCCGCCACCTTGGCTGCGCCAGACAAATCCGTCTTCTAAGGCTTCTTCTGGCTTAGTCTCTGCCTTGGTCATACAAGCTTGCAGGCGCCCAGCATCGCGCGGATCTGTTCCAGCTTGGGCTGAAGTCCCCAAAAGAAAGACCGATAGCGTAATCGGGATCAGGGTCGTAAAAAGGGCGGATCGAAGGGTCACAGAAGAGCTCATCGGGTTCTTTTGATGCGGTTAAAAGGCAAAACTGAGGCAAAGGGTTTGAACAAATGCGCGTTTTAGTCTTGGGCTGCGGCTATGTCGGCACCGCATTCGCCCAAACCATGGCCGAACAAGGGGCCTTGGTGCAAGGCACGTGTCGAAGTGCTGACAGCGCAGAGGGCCTACGCCAAGCGGGCATCACGCCAATCCTGTTTGCCGGAACTGCAAACGCCGACCTGATTGAGGCCGCACAAACTGCGACCCACATCCTTGCTTCTATCCCGCCCGGCACAGAGGGAGACCCTGCCCTTCTGGCTCTATCCCCAACTTGGACTCCCAAAGGGGGGACTTGGATCGGCTATTTGTCCACCACCGGGGTTTACGGCGATCGGGCCGGTGGCTGGGCGTTTGAGGATGATGAGCCTACGCCTTTATCCATCGAAGCCAAACGACGGGCAGAGGCAGAGGCCGCGTGGCGGGCGATACCCAGCCCAGCCCATGTTTTTCGCCTGCCGGGCATTTATGGCCCTGGCCGCAGCGCTTTAGAACAGGTCCTGTCGGGCACCGCGCGGCGGATCGATAAGCCCGGGCAAGTGTTTTCACGCGCTCACCGCGCAGACATTGTCTCAGCATTGACAGCCAGCGTCGCCAAACCCAATCCCGGCCGCATTTACAATATTTGCGACGACCACCCCTGTGCTTCTGGCGAGGTGATTGTTGAGGCTTGCAAGCTGTTGGGGCGGGAGCCGCCGCCATTGATCCCGTTTGAGGCAGCTGGCCTATCGGAAATGGGCAAGCGTTTTTACAGTGAATGCAAACGTGTTTCGAATGCACGCGCGAAAGAGGAACTGGGCTGGAAGCTGGCTTTCCCGACCTATGTCGAAGGCCTCGCTGATTGCTTCTTAGACCTCAAAGCGCGCCAAAGACCTTAAGCGCGGATTTGCTTCTCAATCAGGGCGAGCACCGCGTTAAGGGCAAGGCCCATCAAAGCCAATAGGAATAGCGCGGCAAACATAGTAGCCGTCTCTAGTCGATTGCCAGCCTCAACTAGGCGCCACGATAGGCCACCCGTCGCTCCGGTTCCGGCGACAAATTCAGCCACCACGACGCCCACCAGCGACAAACCAGCCGCCGTTTTAATCCCGGCTAATAAAAAGGGCGCGGCCGTTGGCAATTCCAGCCGCAAGAATCGCTGTGCACTGCTGGCTTTGTGGAGGCGGAACAAACGGTCCAGACCGGGGTCCACCGCCTTTAGGCCTGCCAAAGCAGAGGTTAGCACCGGGAATACCGCCACGATGACGGCAAGGATCAAAATTGCCCGGCGCGGGTTTTCAATACCCGTCCAAATGATCACCAAGGGCGCAATGGCAACAATCGGCGTGGCTTGCAGCACCAAAGCATAGGGGCCCAAGCTGCGCTCCAACAACGGCACGCGGGCAAAGACAAGGGCAATCAAGGTCCCAAGTCCTATGGAGATGGCGAGAGCCGTCAGTGCCAAACCCATGGTGACGCCAGCGGCGGGCAGCAGAAGGGGTCCGCGCTCTACCAATGCCGCGCCAATCGCGCTGGGTGGAGGTAGGATCACCGTCGGGACTTGGAAGAAGCGGGTGAGCCCCTCCCATAGGGCGAGCATAGCTAAGCCGGCCAAAATAGGGGCAATGTCGATCCGGTTCATGCGGCTACCAATTGCGCGCTCAAAACGCGCCTTGCGGCGGCTGCGGCTTCTGCAAAAGCGGGTGAGGTTAAGAAGGCTGGATCACGCGGCACATCGGGAACAGCGATTTCAGCCATGATACGCCCGGGCCTTGGGCTTAACACCAAAATGCGATCAGCCAGATAAACCGCCTCATCAACGGAGTGCGTCACAAAGAGGACGGCCAAATTCTGGTCCCGCTTAGCCGCCAGAACCAAATCGTCCAGCGCGCGCCGCCCCAATTCATCAATAGCCGCAAAGGGCTCGTCAAGCAGTAAGGCCGACGGTTCGTTGACCAAAGCGCGTGCCAAAGCCACC
>JBEIEG010000145.1:0-6540 GCA_040383035.1 Hyphomonadaceae bacterium
CAAGGCCACGGTCCCTCGCCTCAAGCCAGAGGATTACGCCCGCACGCCGGTGATGACGATCCGGGTCATCTCTCTCAATGGCCAAGAGATCGATGTGGAGAAGGTCAAGCCGTCTGAGCGTTGGTTTGTCGAACAAGAAATCGGCTCGACTTGGCAGGCTAAACAGCCGGATGGCGCAAAGCTAACCGCAGGCACATGGTGGCCGGAGGATTGGAACGACCCATTTGAGGCGAAAATCAGCCTCGAAGCCGAAGCCGCAGAAGGTATTGGAGCCAAGGTCGGCGATACACTGGGCATTCTGGTGTCTGGCCGGGAGATTGAGGCCAAAGTTGAAAACCTTCGGAAAGTGGATTGGGGCGGCTTTGGCGCGAACTTTGCCGTCGTCTTCGCTCCCGGTGCCTTTGAAGGCGCCCAATTCCGACATTTCGCGATTGCCCGGCTAACGCCTGCCGAAGAGGTGGAAATGACCAAAGCTTTAGCAAATGACTTTCCTGCTGTCGGGATTGTGCGGGTGCGCGATGCTCTGGCTGCAGCCGGTGATTTGTTCGAAAGCCTCGCCATCGCCATACAGGCCATCGCCGCCGTCGCTTTGGCGGCAGGCGCCGCTGCCGTCGCAGGGGCCTTAGCAGCGGGTAGCCGCAGACGGCTTTATGAAGCTGCGATCCTAAAAAGCCTTGGGGCCAGTCGTGCCCGTATTGTGGGGGCGATGGCGATTGAACAGGCCTGTGCAGGTCTGATTGCGGCCTTGATTGGCGCAGGCCTTGGCCTTGGGGCCGCTTATGCGATTGTCACCCAGGTGCTGGAAGCCGATTGGCTACTGAATATCGGGCTGGTTGGTTCCATTGTCGGCGGCGCGGTTATGGTCTTCGCGCTGGCAGGTATGGCAATTGGCTTTGCCGCCCTTGGCCGTCCACCCTATCGGGTACTGTCGGCAGCGGCAGAGTTTGGCTAGCTACCCAAAGCTTGAAGCTGGCCACCTTGGCTTTTCAGCCAAGCGCGCGCTGGCTTCCAGTCGGGCATCAAGCGCCCCACGTGGGCCCAAAAGGCAGGCGAATGATTGAGTTCCTGCAAATGCGCCATCTCATGGGCGACGACATATTCGAACACTTTCGGCGGAGCACCAATCAAGCGCCACGACAGCATGATGTCCCCGCGCGAGGTGCATGACCCCCAACGAGAGCGCGTATCGCGAAGGGCAATTGAGCTTGGCTCTTTGCCAAGGCGGGGGGCGAATCTCTGGGCGTAATTGACAGCATCCGATTGTGCAAAAGCTTTCAGAGCTGCCGCGACACGCGCACTAAAGCGGGCTGAAGTTGCGGCAATCACCAAGCGAGGTTCAACCCCATCTTGAAAAATGGGAGCACCGCGACCGGGCACGCGCACCAAAAGCGTTGGGCGACCGCGAAACAGGATCTCACCCCCTTCCACAAAGGGTGCGGGCGCTGGCAAAGCATCGAGACGCTCTTCAATCCAAGCCGCATTCTCCTGCACAAAGCCCAAGGCTTGCTTCTGCGAAACGCGCAAAGGGCCACTGACAACCACACGCCGCTTGATCGGGTCGACGCGCATAGTCAGGCGCTTGGATCCACGACGGCCAGTAAAGCAGGCTTCAACATTGCGACCCGATGGCAGGCTTAATTGAGCGACCCGTGCCACCATTAGTTTGGCGTAACAGGGGTCCCAGACATAGGCGATCTTGTGCCCTCGGCTGGTTTGTTCTCAGCCCGACGCGTGGTGACGTTAGGCGCGCGCTTTGGAAGACCCGCGGCCAGCAATTCATAGGCACGCTTCAGCTGGTAATCTTCGGTTTCCTTCCAGCCGACCGGCGGCATTTCGGCAGGCATGTGCGGAGGCTTGCGCTTCACGCCGCTTTCATTGTCAAGGGCGTGGGGCAAATCTTCCTCGCCTTGGAAGAGCGCTTTACGCTCGTTCAACTGCTCTTCCGTGATGCGCACGGCGCCGATCTCAATATCGGGTTCAATCCCTGCACCTTGGATCGAGCGACCGGCTGGTGTGTAATATTTCGACGTCGTCAAGCGCAGGGCACCATCACGACCATTGCGCAAAGGGATGACTGTCTGGACAGAGCCCTTGCCGAACGAAGCCATGCCGACAATCGTGGCACGGCCGCGATCTTGCAGCGCGCCAGCCACAATCTCCGACGCCGAGGCTGAGCCTTCATTGATCAAGACCACCATCGGCACCCCAGCCAAACGCTCACCTGGCGTGCCATAATAGCGCTGAATATCGTCGGCGCGGCGGCCACGGGTAGAGACAACCTCCCCACGATCCATGAAGATATCGGTCACTTCAATAGCTTGGTCCAACAAGCCACCGCCATTGTTACGTAAATCAAGAACAATGCCTTTCAGGCGGCCACCCAATTGACGCTGAACATCATCAATCGCTTTGTTGAGCCCTTCGGAGGTGCGTTCATTCACAAAGGTGGAGATACGGATATAGCCGTAATCACCTTGAATTTTGCTGGTCACAGGCTTCAACACAATGGTCTCGCGCATGACCTTGGCGACGAAAGGTTCTTGGCCTTCGCGTGCCACGGTAATGTCGATTGACGTTCCAACCGGGCCGCGCATCTTCTTGACGGCTTCATCCAAGGGCAGGCCCAAGATAGAAGCGCCGTCGACAGCAATCAGTTTGTCGCCAGCCTTGATGCCAGCCCGCACCGCTGGGCTATCGTCCATAGGCGAAATTACTTTGACAGCGCCGGCTTCACTGGTCACTTCAATACCAATGCCACCGTATTCGCCCTTGGTCGACACCTGCATATTGTTGAAAGCTTCGGCATCCAGGAAGCTTGAATGTGGGTCTAGCGATTGCAGCATGCCATCAATGGCTGCTGCCACCAATTTGTCGTCCTTAGTTGGCACGACATAATCGGTGCGGACGCGCGCCATCACATCAGCAAAAATCTCTAATTGGCGCAGCGTATCCTCACCCTTAGCCACTGGTGCTGCGGAGTCTGGGCGGCCACCGGCTGACCACGCCACCGCCGTTGCGCCCAAAGCGGCACCCAGTCCCAACGTCCCGGCCAAGACTGGCGCAATCCACCAGCGCTGTGTCTTTTGGGAATCTGTCATAAGCGGTTACTCCGAGTGGCTAAGGCCATAAGTACATCAGGAAACTTGCACCCTCTATATAATCCAAGCAAAGTGGTTAAGCACCACCTACCGCAGTTAATTGCGGTGATTTAATCTACAGTCAGACTGCGATTGTCGCGTGGGCTTAGGTACCGTTGGGCCGCTTTAGCCATAGATTGGGGTTTTGCGGCGTGCTTTGCTTGCGCACTTCCATATAAAGATCGGGCATAATGCGGGCGTCTGTGGCCATCTCGCCAATCGGCTCACCTGCCAAAACTTCCTGACCAGCCTCAGCATAAATAGTCGCCATACCTGCCAAAACAATGTGGTAGCCATTGCCGACATTTAAAATCATCACCCGACCATAGGAGCGAAAAGGACCAGCAAACTCGACCTCACCATCGTAGGGAGAAACAACCTGTGCCGATCGCCGGGTTCGAATGGTGATCCCTTCAGATCGCCCCCCATTTTCCAGTGCTGCCCCAAAACGAGTTATGACTTGGCCGTAGGCCGGATAGGCCACTGTGCCCATGGCACGGTCAAAGCCGCGCGCGAAGTCAGATCCGTCTTGTGGTTGCTGTAGATCAAGCCCTGGCACAGAGCCACCTAACCGGACCACCAAATCGCGCAAATCATTAGCACGCCGCACAATCTCAGCAATGCGCGCTCGTTCGGTATCGGCATCGCGCATGATACGGGCCTGCACCATGCGTCTTTCCTGAATCAAAGAACCAATCGTTTGCCGCGCGATCATCAGACGGGTGTTGCTGTCCCGATAATTGGTGTTTTGCATCAAAATCGACTCGCACAGGCTCTGCAGCTTTGCAATGTCGGCAGCAGCTTGCTTTGCGCGATTGTCGAGCAAGGGCGCAATTTCTCCCATCATAATTGCGACGCGAGCCGCCTCAGCCGCATTTTTGGGCCGGACAGCCAAGGCAGGTGGTCGGTCGCGTTCCATGGCAATCAAGGCAATAACGACATCTTCCAAGGCATCGCGATTGGTGGCAAGTTTGGCGTTCAATTGGCGCTCTTGCGCGCGCATCTGGATCAGGCGGACTTCAGAGCGCTCCACTTCGCGCTCGAGCCGATCCCGATCTTCGGCAGCGGCAACAAGCTTTTTGCGAAGCGCTTCAGCGTCACCCGCAACACGATTGGCATCATCAACAAGCGCGCCAACGCGCTCCTCGCGTCGCTGGCGTTCGGCTTCAAGGCGCTTGATTTCCTGTTCGGCAGAGCTTTGGCCGTAGACCGGCATGGCTGCGCCCAGCGTCACACACAACAGAAGGATCGCTCGAAATCTGCGCATGGTCCCAGAGATAACCAGATTTGGCGGTGCGGTCATCTCGCTGTTACAGACCGGCCTCGCCGCTCTAAACCCGATGATAGGGCGTGCCAGCAAGGATGGAGACGGCGCGATAAATCTGCTCCGCCGCCATCGCACGGACAAGCTTGTGCGGCCAGGTCCAAGAGCCAAAGGCCAGCTTCATCGAGGCAGCTTGGGTCAAGGCTTGGCCATGTCCATCCGGTCCCCCAATAGCCAGCACAATGTGCCTTTGGCCTTGATCGCGCAGGCTTGCCAATCGGTTGGCAAAACCAACCGAACCAGGTGCTTCGCCGCGCTCATCGAGTGCGATGATAAAACTTCCCGTCTCAATCGCAGCCAACAGGGCAGCGGCCTCTTTGTCGCGGTCGGGCTCCCGCAGACGCGGGTCAATTTCAGCGAGACGGACAGATTTGATCCCTAATGGCTTACCCATGGCGTCAGCACGGCCGAGCCAGTCCAAGGTCATGGCTTGTTCAGGTTCTTGCGCCTTAAGCCGCCCAATGGCAGCCAAAGTCACATTCAAGCAGCACCTGCCGCGTGACGGGTTTCCCCGGTCCAGATGCGTTCAATCGCATAAAAGGCGCGCACTTCTGGCCGGAAGATATGGGCAACAATGTCGCCAGCATCAATCAAGACCCAGTCAGCATTGGGCAAACCTTCAACCCGCGCCTTACCAACGCCAGCATCTTTTAGCTTGCGTACAATATGGTCCGCAATCGCGGCGACATGGCGCTGCGAGCGGCCAGAGGCGACGATAATCGCATCTGCGATGGAACTTTTTCCTGTTAAATCAATGCACAGCACATCTTCTGCTTGGTCGTCATCCAATGATGCGAGGATGATGTCTTTCAGATCAGGGTTTTGAGTATCACTTAGTTCGGACGACAGGGTGTTGGCCTTTCAGAAACTTGAAGTCTTCTCTAGCACAAGTGAAGTCGAAATGCATGCCCTGTTGCAGACAGTGCAGAACCGACGCAAAAAATGGTTTTTTAAGGCCAAGATGCTAGATGACCAGCAAAGGGGTTTGGCGATGAAAGAGACGGTGGCGTTGGATAATGCGCAGGCCCAGATGGTGCTGCCTGTAGCCATGGCCCATGCACGCGCCGCCACCTACGACCTCATCCAAGAACGCAGCATGATCGTTTGGAGCGAACATTGTTCTGAATGCGCCGCCCCCACGTGTTATACCGCCTGCAGTTTCTACACCCCGCGCCCAGATGGCCATTGCCGCCGCTTTACGAGGGGCATCGAAACCGTCGACAGCGGGACTTCTGACAAGACCCCATTGACCCGGATCGCCTTTCGCCGCTGGGGTAAGCTGGAGGGGCGAGGACCCGTCCATCCGATGAGTAAACAAGAAGCCGCCGCCGAAGAACAATACGCACAGCCCGCCCTGGGTTTAGGTCTGGCCTTTTTGGCGCGTCGGGAAGCGCGTCAACGCACTGCAGGCCATATCGAGACGAGTCGAGGCGTGCATGGCTCGTTCGATGCATTTCTGATCGAAGGTGCAGCGCTTTCTGCCAAGGCAATAACTTTCACGTTCACCTTGGTCCCTGTCGACAAAACCAATCCTGCCCTATTCCAAAGTCAGTTTTCATTGAACTCAGACTGGACCCGGATATCCATCCCCATTGCAGAAATTGTGCGCACCATTGACCTCGCCCAAGATTATCTGGTCCAGATTGAACCAGTTGGGGAGGCAGAGGGTCTTGAGGTCCTTTTGGGCCTGTGTGACTTTGTGACTTGGACACACGCGGCAACACTTCCATCCGCGCTAAACATGCCCGCCGCCAAAGCTAAAGTCGTGGTCTGGGACCTCGACCATACGATCTGGGACGGCATCTTGCTAGAAGACGGGCCAGAGGGCGTGATCGTAAAGCCCGGCATCCGTGAGATGATCGAAGCACTAGATGCGCGTGGCATTCTGCAATCGGTCGCCAGCAAGAATAATCACGACGAGGCGGTGGCGGCACTCGCCCATCATGGGCTCCTCGATTTCATGCTCGCCCCGCAAATCAGTTGGGGGCCGAACAGTGCGGCCTTGTCTCATATTGCAGAGACGCTCAATCTCGGGATCGACTCCTTTGTCTTCATCGACGATCAGCCGTTTGAACGCGG
>JBEIEG010000146.1:0-6498 GCA_040383035.1 Hyphomonadaceae bacterium
CGGTTCATCTCCCGCATCACATACCAAGCGACACAGCGGGAGCCATTCCCACAGGCGGCGACCTTGGACCCATCGGCATTCCAAATCTCAGTATAAACGTCTGCCAACGGGTTTCTGGGTGGCAGAAGGACCATGAGCTGGTCAAAGCCAATGCCTTTTTCAGGGGTTGCCAAGGCCTCAACCGCGCTCGCGTTGAGCGTTAAGGGACGCTCTCGCGCATCCAAGACCGCGATCTCATTACCAAGACCATTCATTTTTGCGAATTTCATGATCCTTGTTTAGGCGCATTTGACTTCAAGTAAAACACCAAGCGGAAACCATCTTCATGCTTTGGTCATGTTAAATGACGAATTATTAATGCAATGCCCCCGTTCCGCCGCATTTGCACCCAGATCGCGCCACAAGCGGGGTCGATAACGTCATTGTCGGTTGGACAGCAGAACATCTCGCAGGTTCTGGTTTCCCAACAGCCCCCCCAGCCCCCCTCCAGGGTCTGCGGACTGCAGTTCAACCGACGCATAAGTTTTTTTCCATCGACACTGCGCCCCAATCTATTATCCCTTCTTTGCAAAAGCAGAGAAGGGATTTTTTTTGACCCAACGATTGGCTGGCCGGCGGGCCATTATTACAGGGGCAGCCTCCGGCATTGGACTGGCTACTGCGCATTTGTTTGCCCGCGAAGGGGCCAAAGTCCTCGCTGTGGATTTACCAGGCGACCGGTTGGACGCAGCCTTCAAGGGCACTGCAATTCTCACCCACGGCCAATCGGTGGCCGACATGGATGCCCCCGATCAAATCTTGCAGGCGGCACGCACGCATCTGGGCGGGGTCGATATCTTATTCAACAATGCGGGCATTGCGACCAATAGCTTGGTAGAGCGAACCAGCGATGAGGATTGGGATCGCACGTTGGACGTGAACCTCCGCGCGATGTTCCGCCTTACCCGTGCCGCCATCCCCGATCTAAAAGCCAGTCAAGCAGGCCGCGTCATCAACACCGCATCTGTTATGGCTGAAGGCAGTGGTATGGGGCTTTCTGCCTACTCTGCTTCCAAGTCTGGCGTGCAAGGCTTTACGCGCGCTCTAGCAATTGAACTTGGCAAATTTGGTGTCACTGCTAATTGGTTGCTGCCCGGTGCTATTCGAACCGGCATGACCCAAGGTCTTTGGGATCAGCGGCCAGAGATTGCAGATACCTGGGCAAACAAGGCCGTCCTACGCCGCTTGGGCGAACCAGACGATATCGCTAAGGTCGCGCTTTTTCTTGCCAGTGATGACGCAGGATTTATCACTGGCCAAGGTCTTTCCGTCGATGGTGGTCTTTCCCTCCGCATTGGGGGTTGAGGCCATGCTGATTGATTTCGCGGAACCCATGGTTTGGTTATGGCTGTTATCGGCCGTTGCGGCGGTGCTCTATGGTCTCGTCTTCAACAAGCAAGCGGCTAATCCGGTTCGAACCTTTATGAAGACAGCTGCCGTTGCGGGGCTCGCCCTGGTCGTGTGGCAAGCGCAAGGGCCGAGCTTTCTATTGTTTGCTTTGGCCGCCAGTGCGGTTGGGGATTTGCTGCTGGCAGGGCCGGGTGAAAAGCGTTTTATGGCCGGTGTGGTCGCCTTTGCCATCGCACATGGCTGTTACATCCCGCTGTTTCTTGAGTTTGGCGCGTTCAAGGACGGCTTGGGAGCTTGGCAGATCGCTGCAGCGCTTGCTTTGCTGCTAACCAGTGCTGGTCTCTTATTCAGGGTCTTGTGGCGGCATCTAGGTGTCATGAAAGGCCCGCTGACCTTCTATTTCCTGATCATTCTGGGCATGTGTTTTTCCGCCCTCGCTCTGCCTACCGGCCCATATGTGACTTATGTCGTGATTGGCGTGATTGCTTTTGCGACTTCGGACATGATTTTGGGTGTGGAGATGTTCGCGCTTAGCCCAGACTCGCCGTGGCACCGGGTAACCAGCCCTGCGGTTTGGACCCTGTATTATGGTGGCCAAGCCCTAATCACGCTGGGTATTTTGAACGAGTGGGGTTCTAGGCTGGTGGCGGGGCAGGCGGCTTGACGGAGTCGGTTCGCGCATCGCGTAGGGTGATGTAGAGGGTGGAGATGATGACAATCGCTGCCCCCACCATCGCCAGCCCATCAGGGATTTCGTGGAAGAAAATCACGCCAGCACCGGCAACCAACGGCAAACGAATATAGTCAATCAGGCCCATCAGAGAGGCATCACCCGTTGACAAGGCACGCACATAGCAGGATTGGGCCGCAACCCCGGCAAAGCCCATCGCGATGAGAAGGGCCATCGTCTTTAAGTCTGGCAAAACGGGGTCGAGGATGAGGAAAGGCAGACCCGCCAAAGTCGTGAACACATTGCCATAGACCACCAATGTCAAAGACGAATGATCCTTGGTCAGATCCTTGACAGTTACCAGCGCAAACGCAAACGCCAACGCGGAAACCAGCGCTGCCAAGGTTGCTGGATCAACGGCGGTCGCATGGCTTGAGAAGTCCGGCTTGGTCATCATCAAGATACCAAGGAAGCCAATCCCGACGGCGGTCCAGCGTCGCCACGCGACCTTCTCCTTCAAGATCACGACCGCCAGAATGGTCATGAATAGGGTGCGTGAAAAGCTCAACGCTTGGCTTTGCGCTAAAGGCAAATGCACCAGAGCGTAAAAACCCGCAAAAAAACCAATTGTGCCATAGCTAGAGCGCAGCAAGAGCTTGCCGGGCCGACTGGTCTTCCAAACCTTCGGCCCGGCCATCAAGGCAAATGGCAAAACGGCTACCACCCCAGCCAAAGAGCGCCAGAAAATTAGCATGGCAACACTGGTCGTCGAGCCAAGGCCCTTGGCCAATATTGCCATGATTAAGAACCCGACAGCTGAACCCAACATCCAAAGCGCACCAATGCCATTGGGCGAGAGGGGCAGTTTTTTGGTTGGGCTAGCGGACTGATCCATTGCGTATTTGAGCTAGCCCTGTGGTGTCGGCAACGCGTCGCCAAAGATGGAGGCCATGGGGGAGGGGGCAGCTGGGTCCCATGCGTGGCGGGGCCCGATAGTTATGCCACCGTCGACGACCAGATGCGTACCCGTCATAAAGCTGCCCGCATCGCTCATGAACATGAGGACCGCTTCGGCAATATCGCTTGGCTGACCTGCCCGGCCAATAGGTTGGGCCGTGCCACCTTGATGTGCAATAAGGGCCGCCAATTGATCGGCTTGTTCGCGAGGCATACCAAGGGCCGTACCAAAGATGGATGTGGCGATAAGGCCGGGGCAGATCGCATTGACCCGAATGTTCTTCGCACACAACTGCGCCGCGGCGACCTTGCTGAAATGGATGACGGCCGCCTTTGCTGTGGAATAGGCAATCGGGCCCCAACCCGCTTCAAGGCCTGCAATGGAGGCGGTGTTGACGATCGCGCCGCCGCCGCGCTTGGTCAAATGAGGCACGGCATGCTTGGTGCCGTAAAAGACCGAAGTAACGAGTATATCGAAAATCGCTTTCCAGTCCTTGGACTCCACCTCTTCCAAGGGGCTCATGACGCCGGCGGAGCCTGCATTGTTGAACAGGCCGTCGACACCGCCAAAATGGTCGGCAGCTTGGTCGAGAATGGCTTTGACTTGGGCTTCATCGGTGACATCGCAATGGCGATAGATCAGTTTGTCTTTGAAGCGAGCTTCTAGGTTCGCGCCCTTTTCATCTTGAATGTCGGCTGCCAAAACAAAGGCACCTTCTTCTATCAAGCGTTCGACCGTTCCCAGTCCAATGCCGCTCGCAGCCCCAGTCACGACAATGACTTTGCCCTTTACGCGCCCAACCATAGCTATACTCCCTGAGTTTATGTGACACCGTCTAGATCGGTGCTCTATCGTTGATCTCGTAAGTAGTCAGATTGGCTTCGCCAAGCCCAAGATCATTCCACTTGCCGCGCCAGATTTTTGTGTGATTGGCTTCCCGATGGCGCTTAAACGACGCCATATCTGCCCAGATTTCAAAGACCCGGATCGTCATGGGATCAAATGCATCCACGGCATAAGTATAAAGTTCACACCCTTCTTCTGCGCGAGACGCTGTCGACATCGCTGCCATAGCTGCCAATACGGGCAAGGTTACACCCCGCCTTGCCCGAAAGGTCCCAGCAACAATCACAGCACTGGGAGGCTTTGGTTCGGTCATAAGGTTACAACGACCTTTCCAGTGGCTTTGCGGTCCATAAGATGACGGATCGCTTCTGCGCCCTTATCCAATGGGAAGTGTGCAGAGACATGGGGTTTGATTTTTCCCGCTGCATACAACGCCATCAGTTCAGCGATGTTCTCCTGATTCGCCTTTGGGTTGCGCGCAGTAAATGCGCCCCAGAACACACCAACAATCTGGCAGGACTTCAAAAGCGTCAGATTCAGCGGAATGGCTGGAATGCCTGCAGGGAAACCGATGACCAAGAAACGGCCTTCCCAGCCTATGGCGCGCAAGCTGGCTTCGGCATAAGCTCCCCCGACGCCGTCATAAATCACATCCGCGCCATTTGGGCCGCAGGCTTTCTTGAACAAATCTGCCAAAGCCTTTTTGCCTTCAGCGTCAAATTCACCGGTTGGATAGACCAAGCCTTCATCCGCGCCATGGGCGAGGCAGACGTCGACTTTTTCTTGGGTGGAGCATGCGGCAATGACTTTCGCGCCCATGGCTTTACCAAGCTCAACCGCAGCAAGGCCAACCCCGCCAGCAGCACCTAGAACCAGCAATGTCTCGCCCGCCTTCAAATGCCCGCGATCTTTCAGGCCATAATGGCTGGTGCCATAGGTCATGATGAAGGCCGCAGCCTCATCAAACGGCATCGTGTCAGGGATGGGGATGCAGCGTGCGGCTGGCAAAGCAATCTTTTCTGCCAAGCCGCCCCAACCGGTCGAGCCAATCACCCGGTCACCGACTTTGAGGTGGGTTACGCCTTCGCCAACAGCCGAGACGACGCCGGAGACTTCACCACCCGGTGCAAACGGGCGCTCTGGCTTGAATTGATACTTGTCCTGAATGATCAAAACGTCAGGATAATTGATGCCGACGGCTTTCACATCGAGAATAACGTCGCCTTTGCCAGCAACTGGATCGGGCAATTCCGCCAAGCTGAGGGTCTCGGGCATACCGGGTGAGTGGGACAAAAGCGCCTTCATGATGTGTCTCCTGAGCAATCTGTTTTGAAAGGCATAGCGAAGTGCTACGCTTCGCACTAGAGCAAGATGTCTCATTTCTCATTTTTCTTGGGTGACCTTTTTGGTACCCAGCCTTTAGGGAGCGTTTCATGGCTTGGGCATTGGCACTACATGGCGGCGCAGGACCAGCACGCGGTCGCACTTATGACCGGGAAGAAGCCCATATGGCTGAAGTCCTCAAACGGGGGGCCGACATGCTGGAAGAAGGTTTATCCGCGCTCGACGTAGTGGTCTCTATGGTGCGAGAGTTGGAAGATTCCGGTTTCCACGTTGCGGGCAAAGGCGCTTCAGCCAATGCCAATGGCGAGTATGAGCTCGATGCTGCAGTGATGGACGGTGCGCTTCGTCGCGCAGGGGCGGTGGGGGCTTTGGTCGGTTTCCGTTCGCCGATCATGGCCGCCCGCGCGGTGATGGACGAGACGCCTCATGTGTTGCTGGTTGGCGCAGGGGCCAAGGCTTTTGCGCACGAGTTGGGCTTGGAAGAGATCGAAGACCCTGCCGCCTATTACACCCCGGCCGTTCGCCGACCGGTTGAACCCGGTGAGTTGGCGCACGGTACCGTTGGCGCTGTGGCGCGCGATATTGCTGGGCGCTTAGCTGCTGCGACCTCTACTGGTGGCCTCCTAAACAAAATGCCGGGTCGTGTCGGCGATACGCCTTTGATCGGGGCAGGGACTTGGGCCGATGAGCGTGTGGCGGTTTCCTGCACTGGCCAAGGCGAATACTTTATGCGCGCCGCCGTTGCAGCCGACATCTCCGCCCGCGTCCGCTATGGCGGGCAGACCTTGGCTTCAGCTTGCGCCGGGGCTTTGGCCGATATGGAGACCCAAGGCGGCGATGGTGGCCTGATCGCCGTGGACGCCATGGGCAATGTCTCCACGCCCTATGTCAGCGAAGGCATGAAGCGCGGGATTGCGACCCATACGGGGCGTTTTGAGGTTAAGACGTTTCGGTAAGCCTGCATGCTGGCTCTCATGCCAAGGCCCAAACAGCTTGGCGTGAGGGGCATAGCCCGCTAAAGCGATCACCCTGCCTGTGAGCCCTTTGGGAATCTAACGCCTATGACTGCCGACATTGCCGCCCCCAGCAAAGCTGAAACCGCTTTTGCAACCGCCAAAACCTTGGCTGAGGCGCTGCCCTTTATCCAGCGCTATGACCGCGAGACGGTGGTGATCAAGTATGGTGGCCATGCGATGGGTGATGAGGCGACCGCCCAGCGCTTTGCCGCCGATGTGGTCTTGTTGAAGCTTGTCGGCATTCACCCCGTTGTTGTGCATGGCGGCGGGCCGCA
>JBEIEG010000147.1:0-6484 GCA_040383035.1 Hyphomonadaceae bacterium
AGCCAAGGCGGTACAGAAAGCGATCACCTTGCGGGAGGAGCCCAATCCCGCCGCGCAGCAGGTTGATGAGATTCCCATCAAAACCATGGTGCAGGTATGGGGCTATACCGCAACGCCAACCGGAAGCTGGGCCGAAATCACGCGCTATGATGAGAAAAAAGTTGGTTATGTGCTCCGCGACGAGTTGGAGGCCGCCTTCGAATAAGGCGCCCCCGGTCGGGCTAGGCTCGAGGCAACAGGATTGTCGCGCCCATGGTTTGGCGCCCTTCCAAAGCGCGATGCGCGTCGGCCGCCTGCTCAAGCGGATAGCGTGCACCAATCACCGGTCGGATCACTCCCTTTTCCACAAGGGCGAAAAGGTCCTTGGCTGCTTGATCCAGTTCCGGCGTCGTCGCCACATAATCAAACAGTGTTGGCCTGGTCAGAAACAGCGAACCACGTCGGGAGAGATCAAGCGGGGATACTGGCGCTGGTGGGCCAGAGGCATTGCCAAAGCTTACGGTCAAGCCACGTCTTGCGGTACTGTCGAGCGAGGCTACCAAAGTATCAGCACCTACAGAATCATAAACGATTTCACAGCCTTTGCCGTTTGTAAGTGCCCTGACCCGCTCAGCAATCGGCTCCGAGCGATAAAGGATGATTTCGGAGCAGCCATGCTCGCGGGCCAATTCAGCCTTTGCCTCGCTCCCCACGGTGCCAATGACGCGAACACCCATATGGGCAAGCCATGAACAGGCAATCAAGCCTACCCCGCCCGCTGCGGCATGAAACAAGACTGTATCCCCTGCCTTCAACGGCCGTAGGCGCTGGATCAGAAATTCAGCGGTCAGGCCCTTCAAGAGGATACCTGCGGCAACATCCAGCCCTATTGAATCGGGAACTTTGACGGCGCGGCCTTCTGGCACGGCAGCATAATCGGCATAGGCACCCAAGGGCCCAGAGGAAAAGGCAACCCGGTCGCCAATCTCAAACCGGGTAACGGCTTCGCCAATAGAGGTTACGATACCCGCCCCTTCAAGGCCAAGGCCGGACGGCAAGGGAATCGGGTAAAGGCCTGTGCGCTGATAAGTATCGATGAAATTGAGACCACATGCAGCCATCTCAATCAAAATTTCATCCGGCTTTGGCGTGGGGATTGGAACCTCGCGTAATTCGAGGACCTCTGGGCCACCCAGCCGAGAAAGGCCGACTTGACGCATCATGCCAAGTTCTCTGCAAAGAAGGCCATTGTCCGCTCAGTCGCAAGCTTGGCACCAGCCGCATCATAATGCTGACCACCAACGCGGGCGAAGGCGTGATCGAGACCCTCGTAAACATGCATCCGGATTTGGGCTTGGCCAGAGAGCCCGGCCTTCATGGCGGCTTGAGCATCCTTGTTTACAAAGGAATCCTCCGATGCAACGTGCAGGAGCAAGGGCTTGGTCTCTGCAGTAGCCTCGGCCAAGCGCTCCTGAATGCCAACACCATAATAGCTGACGCTCGCATTGATGGTCGTGCGGGTCGCGGTCAGATAGGCCAAGAGCCCACCCAAGCAGTAGCCAACTGCGCCGATTGCTCCATGGCTTTTTCGGACATAGTCAATGGTTGCTTGAATGTCCACTACGCCTTTGTCGACATTAAATTTGCCAAAATAATCAAAGGCCTGCTGCCATTCTTCCGGTGTTTGATCGGTGATATCGATCCCGGGCTGAATGCGCCAGAACAGATCGGGGACCACTGCAAAATAGCCTTGGGCGGCATAGGCGTCCGCCAGATCACGCATGACTTTGTTGACGCCAAAGATCTCTTGGATCACCACTAATGCGTGGCCATTGGCCTGCGCAGGTGTGGCAACATAAGCCATGAATGCGCCATCTGGTCCATTGATCGTGACATGCTCGCCCATATGTATATTCTCCGCAAATCAGAATTGATCTTCGCCTCGCTTGACCTGATGATAGTCGAGCCCCAAGTGAAGGCGTGTTACGGCTATGACCTAGTCGCAAGACCACGGGATGACAATCGGTTTTGTTATCTTTCGGGAAAGCCGCGATGGGTGATAATTGCGGTCAGCATTGTTTGGCCGAGAATTTGGAGAAGGTAGCATGAAAGTCAGTATTGAAGTGGATTTGACGCCGAGCGAAGCACGCGAGCTTTTGGGTATGCCGAACCTGACCTCCATCCAAGAGACTTTTGTTGGGATCGCCAAGGATAAGCTCGAGAAGACCGGTAATATGGTTGATGTTGAGCCCATGCTAAGGACTTGGACAGGTCTTGGTGGTGCGGCGACCGAGGCATTTGGTGCCCTTGTTGGCGCAGCCTTGAAAGCTGCGACAAGTGATGTGCCTTCAAAGTCCACAACCACTACGGACAACAGTGCGAGCGATAAGTCCTCGTGACAGCTTCTACCATCGTGGCCCTTGCTTCAGGGCCCGGGCCAGCCGGCGTCAGCATCATCCGCTTATCCGGGCCTGCCTGTGAAGCTGTCGGCCAGCGTTTGATCGGCGGCCTACCTCTGCCGCGACGGGCGAAACTCGCAAGGGTGGTCGGCCTTGACGATGAGCCCATTGATAATGCACTCGTTATTTATTTCCCACGGCCAAATAGCTTCACCGGCGAGGACGTGCTCGAGCTGCACGTCCATGGTGGCCGGGCTGTCGTGCGCGATACATTAGAGGCTTGCTTGGGAATTGATGGCGTCCGCTTCGCTGAGGCGGGTGAGTTTAGCCGCCGCGCTTTCATGAATGGCAAGATGGACCTGACCGCGGCTGAAGGCTTGGCCGACCTCGTGGAAGCCGAAACAGCCGCACAGCGTCGGCAAGCTCTCCGGCAGATGGAAGGCGAGCTGGCCAATGAAGTGGATCGTTGGCGCGAAGCGGTAATTGATTGCCTCGCCGATGCCGAAGGCGACATTGATTTCCCAGATGAGGACCTTCCACCGGGGTTGAGTGGTCGGGCGCGCCGTCGAATTGAAGATCTAAAGGCACGGTTAGAAGCCTATTTGGTTGATGCTCGTCGGGCAGAGCGGGTTCGAAGCGGCTTTCAGGTGGCAATTGTTGGAAAGCCAAACGCCGGAAAATCGAGTTTAGTCAATCAACTAGCGCGTCGCGAGGCCGCGATTGTGTCGCCGGTTCCGGGGACAACTCGCGATATTGTTGAGGTACGTTTGATCCTGAGCGGAATGGTGATCCTAATTTCTGACGCGGCAGGCCTACGGGATTCGGATGACTTGATTGAGGCAGAGGGGGTGCGTCGGGCGCGTCAACGCGCCAAGGACGCTGACTTGCGTTTGGCACTTGTGACTAGCCATGAGGATAAGTCAGAGTTCAGCGATTTGATGACCGATGGGGATATCTGGCTTCTCGGTCAAGCGGATCGCCTAGCTTGGACAAATGTGTGCCCTGGGGAACTGTGTGTTTCAAGCGTGAGCCGGCTTGGCCTTGACGAGCTGGAGGCCATTCTCGCTAATCGTGCGCAAGTCGACCTTGGTAAAGCCGAATCCGCGCCCTTAACGCGTCTGCGCCATCAAGAGGCGGTGCGGGATGGGATTGGGGCATTAGATCGGGCGCTGACAGCTTCAGTTCATGCGCCGGAACTTGTTGCGGAGGACTTGCGTCTGGCTGCGCGTGCTTTGGGTCGGGTAACTGGACGCGTCGATATGGAAGATGTCCTAGATCGGCTCTTTTCCCAATTCTGTATCGGCAAGTAGCGCTACTGATCAGAAGGGGTTTCACGTGAAACAGTTCTGAGGGGATGAGTCGACCTATGCGCCAAGTTTCGCTATGGAGACCGCCCCAATCAGAGGCAAGACTTTGGCACAGAGCGCTTACGACATCATTATCATTGGCGGCGGGCACGCGGGCTGTGAAGCTGCGGCGGCAAGTGCGCGCGTTGGTGCCCACACACTCCTTGTCACCCACAATGCCGCGACCATCGGCGAAATGTCCTGCAATCCAGCGATTGGTGGACTTGGCAAGGGTCACCTGGTCCGAGAGATCGACGCCTTAGACGGTATCATGGGCAAGGCCGCCGATGCGGCAGGCATTCAGTTCAGAATGCTGAACCGCTCCAAAGGTCCTGCCGTTCGCGGACCACGGGCGCAGGCGGATCGCAAACTCTATCGAGAAGCCATCCAGTCACTTCTGGCCGGGCAGGATAATCTGGACATCCTCAGCGCCGCGGTGGAAGACCTGATCCTGGTTGACGGGGTCTGCTGTGGCATCATTTTGGGCAATGGCGATAGGATTGAAGCTGGTGCTGTTGTGCTTACTACCGGCACATTCCTCAATGGCATGATCCACTTGGGTCAAAAGACTTGGCCAGCTGGGCGTATTGACGAAGCTCCAGCTATTGGACTGGCCCAAACCCTTTATCGGCTCGGATTGCCAATGGGTCGTCTAAAAACTGGCACACCGGCACGGCTGGATGGGCGCACAATTGACTATAGTGTCTGTGAAATGCAGCCGGGGGATGAACCACCAACTCCCTTTTCCTTCTTGAACGAACGGATCACCACACCTCAGGTGCCCTGCTGGATCACATGGACGAACGAGGCGACACATCAGATCATTCGCGACAATCTCCACCTATCGGCTGTTTATGGTGGCGGGATTGAGGGCCGCGGACCACGCTATTGCCCCTCAATTGAAGACAAGATTGTGCGGTTTTCAGATAAGGATCGCCATCAGATTTTCTTAGAGCCGGAAGGACTAGATGACCCAACCATCTATCCAAATGGCATTTCGACGTCCTTCCCAGAGGAAGTCCAAGCTGCGTTCATGCGCACCATCCCAGGTCTCGAACAGGTGGAGATCCTGCGTTACGCTTATGCGATTGAATATGATTATGTGGACCCTCGTGCGTTAGGTTCAGACCTATCGGTTCAGTCCGTCCCGGGGCTTTATCTCGCAGGGCAAATCAATGGGACGACCGGCTATGAGGAAGCAGCAGCACAGGGCCTGATGGCCGGCCTCAATGCAGCGCAACGGGTGAGCGGGCTCGCGCCCTTTAGCTTCCGACGCGACGAGGCCTATATCGGCGTGTTGATCGACGATCTTACCACGCGCGGCGTTTCAGAGCCCTATCGGATGTTTACATCGCGAGCTGAGTATCGCTTGACGCTCCGCGCCGACAATGCAGATCAGCGACTCACGCCAATCGGGATCTCGCTTGGATTGGTTGGCACGTATCGGACACAAGCGTTCGCGCAAAAGCTGAGTGAAATCTCGTCAGCGCGTTTCTATGCGACCGAAACCACCATCACACCGACAGAGGCCCTAAAGCTAGGCCTGCCCGTCAACCAAGATGGGAGGAAACGCAGCGTTTTGGAACTCATTGCCCACCCACAAATTGGCTTGCCGCGTTTGATGGAATTGTTCCCGGGCCTAACAAGAATGAGCCAAAGGGCTCTGACGCAGCTTGAAACCGAAGCGGTCTACTCTGGCTATTTAGATCGCCAGCAGGCAGATATCGTGGCTTTCCGTCGAGATGAGGACTTGGTGTTGCCGCAAGATCTCGATTATCGCGCGATCGGCGGTCTTTCAAATGAAGCCCGGGAAAAGCTTTTGGCGGTGCGCCCGACAACATTGGGTCAAGCATCGCGTATCGAAGGCATGACCGCCGGGGCACTTACTGCCCTATTGGCTTTTGTTCGTCGAGGGGTAAGCGCGCGTGCGTCCGCCTGAGTTAAACCGGGATCGCTCCCCAGAGGCCGTCCAAGCACTACTTATGTCGGACTACGGTGTTTCACGTGAAACCATCGAACGATTTCTGGCCTATCAAGCCATACTCACCAAATGGGCACCACGGATAAATCTCGTCGGCGCATCGACCCTTGGCTCCTTCTGGGATCGGCATATCCTCGATTCTGCACAAATTCTGCCGCTCGCCCGCCCGGACGCCAAGAGCTGGGTCGACTTCGGTTCAGGCGCTGGCTTCCCGGGATTGGTCATTGCGGCGCTCGTGCAGCCACTTGATGGAGCGCAAGTTACACTCATTGAAGCCAGCACCAAGCGCTGCGGGTTCTTAAGAGAAGCCGCCCGTGCCATGCAGGTGCAGGTCGATATCGTCAACGACAAGCTTGAAAACGTTAAGCCCCGTCCGGTCGACATCATTACTGCCCGAGCCTTTACGGCGCTGGATCGCCTACTCGCGTACGCGGAACCTTGGCAAGGACCCCAGACACAAGCACTGTTTCCAAAGGGGGAAGAAGTGTCGTCCGAGCTTGCGCAGGCCTCGACAAACTGGCTGTTTAAGTCGACAATCCACCCTTCACTCAGCGATGCACGAGGCTGCATTATTGAGATCACCGAATGCCAAGATAGAACAGGATCCACGCAATCATGAAAAAGACACGCGTCATTGCCGTGGCAAACCAAAAAGGTGGCGTTGGCAAAACCACAACCGCGATCAACCTCGCCACAGCGCTCGCCGCTGTCGGCGAAACGGTTTTGATCTTAGACATCGATGCACAGGGCAACGCCTCAACAGGTTTGGGTGTATCAGC
>JBEIEG010000148.1:0-6466 GCA_040383035.1 Hyphomonadaceae bacterium
GGTGTGGTCTTGAGGACCAAGGCCAAAGGCCCGGCATGGGCTGCCTTGAACTCCAATGACCCGGATAAAAGTCGGCTTGCTGCCGAGCGATCACGTCCAATGGCTGCGCCAATATCTTCTTGGGTGGCCCCAACTTCCTTCATGCGATTGCGGAACCAAACGACGTCCATCAGCTCACCTCCAGCATTGCGCAAAAATCGCACAAATTTGTTCTACCGTGGCTATATCGTGCGAAATTCACACACGTCTAGTGGAGTTAGCAGTTTGGGGCTGAAAAGCGGGAGTCGGTTCTAAGTCAGCGAGAACGGCCAACTTACAGTCTGTCCGTGATGCTTTTTATGATTTGCCAGCCAGCCTGCGCCTGTTGGTAGGTTTCACTGGGCCAAGCAAGATAAGAAAAGCTGACACCCGCAATGGTTAGACCAACCCAAGTCATGAATCCTGCGAACGCCTTCGATGGCTGGATTCCGGACTCGTACTTTTTGCGCATAACCGGATCATAATCGATTTTTTGCAGTTTTGGTTTGCGTTCGGACATATAATGCATTGCGATAATCAAACCAGCCGGGCAGCTTAGCGCTGCCAAGTGGACGATGGAAAACATTTGATTGAACGCAAAGATCAGGTCGCTAAACACGGTCACCCCCTAAGGATAAGACCAAATTAGCGTAAATCTCAGAATATTAGGTTAGTGAATAAGGTTAATGAATGGGCCGCTACTTGCACCGCTTTAGTTCGGCACAAGATACTGCCCTAAGAATGAGAGCAAGATCGCAATAAAGATCACGAGACCGAGAGGTGCAATCCAAGTGTTGCTGCTCTTGGCTTCCATATGCCGGCCTACACGATAAGATTCTGGCTCCTTTGTTCCCATCATGGATGCAAGAGTGAGAATAAAAGCGAAGAAAACAGGAATGCCAATCAAGAAACTGACCGGTACGCCAGCTTGCACAGCGATCCATTCAAAGTCTAAAAACTTTTCCATTTGGGTTTTCCTCCTTCCCAGAACCTAACAGTAATACGGGAAAACTGGCATTTCTAGCCCTATATGGTTAATTCGGGTGGAAAAATTTTAGTCAAGGGGTCGTGTGAAAGTCTAAGGCCGTGCTAAGGATACGTGATGTCACTTTGGAAACGACTTTTAGATCTCGCTGGCAATGCGTTCCACCCCATTCCGCCAGAACCAAGCCAAGCGGATCCGTGTTCGCCAGACCCGGGGGATATGGAATTTGCTGCTGCGGTGGTTGCGCTTGCGGCCAAGATGGCGCGGGCAGATGGGAGATCGACATTGGATGAAGCAGCCGCGTTTCGCGCAGCTTTTCCAATTTCGCCTGACGAAAGGCCAATGTTCGACAAATTATTCGCTTTGGCGCAGGAGACCGTGCATGGCTATGAAGGGTACGCACGTCGGATTGGCAAACGCTATATGGCCAAGCCCTGCCTGCTGGAGGATGTCTTAGACGTCCTGTTTGCGGTTGCCGCAGCGGATGGTGCGATTACTGACGGCGAATTGACCTATCTCATGCGTGTCTCAGAGTTGTTCGGCTTTACTGAGACTGAGTTTGCGAGGCTTTCTGCCCCTTATTTTCCAGATCGGGAGCCAGACCCTTATACCATGCTGTCGGTATCAATTCAGGCCAGCGATGACGATATTCGCAAGGCATGGACGCGCTGTGTCGCAGAGAATCATCCAGACAAGTTCATTGCGCGCGGTGCGCCAATAGAGTTTATCAAGGCGGCTCACGAGAAGACGGCGGCCATCAATGCAGCCTATGAGCAAATTAAATCAAGCAGAAAGCAAAAAGTGCGTCCTGCAAACACCCAGGAATCGGGGCGTGCCGGCCCCCGACCGTCAAGAGCCTATCAAAACGCACCAACGGGCTCATAAAACTGGGTACAAACACTTGACGTTGGGCTTATAAGTGCCAATCTCTTGAACATGCGTTCACTGTCTCACACCGCTCGGGCAATGTTTCAAAGCACGATTGCTTTGGTTTCAGGCTTGCTGATTGTTGCCGCCCTTTTCTTTGGCATGATAGCCATGGCGATTGCTGGCCTTGTGATTGGCTTTGCTGGAGCCGTGCTCGCAAACTTCCGCCAGCCTGAGACACGTGCTGTGGTGACGCTGGAAGCGCGCCGCACGGGCCGCGGGTGGAGCGTGGACCCTTCGGGCCGCTAACCCACGTTTTCATCACGAGTAGTCAAAGCGTGTCCACGGGGCGCGCAAACATCTCCTGTGCGGTTGTTTTGACATACATGTGTGCTGCAAAGCATTGACCACAAAATACTGACTGTGAAACGAGACAGCATGCGGCCAGCCGATTTCCTTTTATTGTTTGCTTGCTGCGTCGCATGGGGCCTCAACCTGCCTCTCACGCGGTGGTTGGTCGCCGATATCCCACCTATTTTCTTGGCTGGTGTTCGTTTCTTAGGGTTGGCACTCCTGTTGTCGCCATTCTTGCGACCCTTCCCAAAACAATTCGGCTTAGTCTTTGCCATTGCCATGTGTATCGGCGGGGTTCATTTTGCGTTGCTGTTCCTAGGGCTGCACGCCGCACCAGCCAGCGCAGTTGCGATCGTCGGGCAAATTGGCTTGCCGATTGTCACCATCCTGTCGATTATTTTTCTGCAAGAGAAAGTGCGTTGGCGGCGAACCTTGGGCATGACGTTGGCTTTTGCCGGCGTGATTGCAATCCTTTATCAGCCTGGCAAATTCAGTTTTGAAATCGGGCTTGTCTATGTCGTCGCCTCCGCCTTTATTGGGGCCACGGGCTCGATTTTAATGAAACGGCTAGACCCAATCCCTGCGCTCAATCTACAGGCATGGGTTGGGCTACTATCCATCATCCCACTGTTTGGACTTTCATTTGTGCTGGAAACCAATCAGATCCCAGCGCTATTGCAAGCCGACTGGCATGTTTGGGCCGGGATCATCTTTTCCATTGTGGTTGTCTCAATCTTTGGCCACTCAGCTTATTATCAGCTCGTCAAAAAGTACGACATTACGTTGCTTGCACCTTTGACCTTGATGACACCGGTGATTGCGGTAGCGACTGGCGTCCTTTTCTTGAATGAACCCATCACGCTTAAGCTGATTATTGGGGGTGGCCTCACACTGGCGGGTGTGTTCTTAGTAGCGGCTCGTGAAAACAAAAGCTTGCCCAGCGATGCGGTGGCGCAGGCCAAAACAGGCTGAGACGGTCAGATGCTTGGTAATCCTATTTCTTCCCGCCCGCCGCGCCAAAGCCGGACCCGAACTGTGATGCCGCTTGAAATCATCCAATCCCCCTCGCCCAATTTCGACGAACGTAAGCGGCCAATACGCTTTGTTGTGCTCCATTACACCGGTATGCAAAGCGCTGATGCCGCTTTGCGGGTGCTGTCCGATCCAGCACCGATGCGGACCGCCTATCTAAACGACATCCCGACCAACCCGCTTCTGCCTGACGGCACCCCCGCGCCCAAGACGCTGGTGCCCTCGCCTATGAGCCGGGTTTCGAGCCATTACCTCGTGTATGAGGATGGCCGCATCTTCCAATTGGTCGATGAAGCGAAACGGGCTTGGCACGCGGGGCGAGGCTTTTGGGATGGTGAGACGGATATGAACTCCGCCTCCATCGGGATCGAAATCGCCAATGGCGGTGATGATTTTGGCCTGCCGGAATTTCCAGAGGTTCAGATTGAAAAAGTCATGGCGCTAGTAGGCGACATCATGCGCCGGCATGGTCTGGACCGTCAGCACATTGTTGGCCACTCTGACCTCGCCCCAATGCGCAAGTCTGACCCCGGTGAGAAATTTCCGTGGAAACGCTTTGCAGACGCTGGCCTAGCCCTGTGGCCCCAGCCAGCTTTGGAAGATGGTGACCAGCGCAATTTGTTTGACGTTGATGGCATGATGGACCGAGGCATTGCTGCGGTTCAAACCGGGCTGGGCACCATTGGCTATGGCGTCACCGTCAATGGCATTTTGGACACCGAAACCAGGGCGACCTTGCGCGCCTTCCAGCGCCGCTTCCGCCCCAGCAAAGTGGACGGCTTTATTGATGTCGAGACCATCTCGCTCGTCGGGCGTGTGGCTGCCATCTTGCGCCCTGCCTAGCTTTGCCCCATGACAGCGGCGTCAGACGGTCGGGCGGCCGCTCTTGCAAGGCTTGAAAAGGCGCAAGGGAGGAAAGTCCGGGCTCCACGCAAACATGGTGGCGGGTAAGGCCCGCCGGGGCGCTGCTTTCGGGCAGAGCTTTAGGGATAGCGCCACAGAGAATAGACCGCCTCCTTGGTCCTTGGACCACAGAGGTAAGGGTGAAACGGTGGGGTAAGAGCCCACCGCTCCGACCGTAAGGAAGGAGGCATGGCAAGCCCCACCAGGAGCAAGACCGAATAGGGACACCATGTGGCGCAGCTCGCTGGGTCACGGCTCGTTTGTGGGTTGGCGTGTCCGGGTAGGTCGCAAGAGGCCTTGCGCGAGCAAGGTCCCAGATGAATGGTCGCACAGAGGGGTCAAACCCTTGGACAAAACCCGGCTTATAGACCGTCTGACATTTTACTTGATTTCCCGCAGGAAACATAAAGGCCAGTAGCGCTTCGCGCCGTAGGGTGCGTTCCGATAGGAATGCACCATGGCCAAGCAATTCCTGAGATCGCCAATGTTGAGCCTTAGCCAAATGACTTGGAACGGCTTCAGGCCGCACTCCGCTTGCCTTGAAGCCGCCGAATAATTCTCTCTGCGCAAGCTGGGGCGTCAAGGGGTGAAATCGGCTTCGCCGACGCGCCATCGGCGCGCCCCTTGACGCGCCATCTTGAGTGCTCACACTCGAGCACGGCCTTTGCGTAGGCACAGCCTGCGGCAAAGGCTGTCTTAGTAGAAAGAGCTAAATTCAAGACTTCAGCTAACGAGGTGGTGCATTCCTGTCGGAACGCACCCTACCACGCGGAGTGAGTTACTAGGCTGGAATTTGCAATAAATTTGAGTTTATCTGGGAGCACTGGAGTATCTCTGCTGAAGCCCAGCAATCAATAAAGCCGAGCTGGCGTAACCGATACTTGCATATATTGACATCTTCAAACATTGAAAGAGCGGTACATTTGAATCAACGGAAATAGCTACTGCTGTTATTATGCTCGTCCCGACGACAACAAAATGTTTTTGCCAACTGTTCATGTCCGCTCCTTAAGAAGTGGTGCGCTTCGCGCGGTAGGGTGCATTCCATCATTGGAATGCACCATGGTCAAGAAAATCCTTAGGTTGCCGATATTGGGCGTTAGCCAAGTCAATTGGAACGGCTTGTCTTATGACGATCCTACCTTTTTGGTTAAGAAGAGGGTGCTTTTGGTGAGGGATCAACTCACCAAAAGCGGGAGGGGAAGGATCGTGGAACGGCTGGAGAGTTTTGGCTCCGCCATTGAGTATGATCACCCCTCTCTTTTCCAACAGGCCTGAACGGATACGCGTGCTTTTGGCACGCATGACAAGCATAGGATCGGAAAAGATGGAGAAGGATACTCTAAGTATTGCTGATGCGCAAAGTATCGGTGTGGATATTTCTAAGACAAGTTTGGACGCACACGCTTTTCCATGCGGAGTGGCGCGTAGCTTCCCCAATACGCCTAACGGTTCTAAAGCTTTCTTGAAGTGGATCGCTGGCTTTGATGTGACGCGGGTGGTGTTTGAGCCAACAGGTGCTTACCATCATGGTTTTGAGCGTGCCTTGGGCAGCGCTGGAGTGCCTGCGTGCAAGATCAATCCCCTTCAAGCACGCCGCTATGCTCAAGCACGCGGAACACGGGCCAAAACCGATGCTGTTGATGCGGCCATGCTTGCGCGCATGGGCCAAGAGTTCGCTTTAGACGCCAAGGTCATTCAAAGCCAAGCTCTTGATGACATGAAGGAACTGAGTGTTGCCCGCATGGCGCTGGTTAAAGATCGTACCGCGGCCATGAACCGCCAACATGTGCGTCGTAGCCCGCTTTTGGTTCGCCAGACTAAAGCTCGCATCACTCAAATCGACAAGCAAATTGAGGAGATAGATGCTGCTATCGCTACAATTATGGCAACTCAAACCGATTTGAAAAGCAGAGAAAAAATCCTTCTGTCGATCCCAGGTATAGGGCCCGCAACAGTACGCGCTTTGCTCATCGACATGCCTGAGTTGGGCCAGATCGGAAACGCCCAAGCTGCCAGCCTTGTAGGGCTTGCGCCGGTAGCGCGCGATAGCGGCGCGATGAGGGGCAAACGCCATATCGGCGGCGGTCGCGCCCACCTCCGACAAGCCATTTACATGCCTGCACTGGTCGCTTGCCGCTACAATCCAGATCTCAAGGTCAAATACAACTCACTCATCAAAGCCGGTAAGCCGCCCAAAGTCGCAATAACTGCCATCATGCGCAAGCTCGTCGTCCTAGCCAATGCACTCCTCGCAAAGGGCAAAATCTGGACACCAAAACTAGCTTGACGATAACGGATACTCAA
>JBEIEG010000149.1:0-6464 GCA_040383035.1 Hyphomonadaceae bacterium
AAAACCTATGGCCGCATTCCAAATCGGGCGCGGCCCGATGGCGTGCAATATAATACCGCCGACGGCACCCCGAGGTTTATCATTACATTGGCTGATCTCGTCCATCGCACGGGCGATCTCGCTTTGGCCAGAGAGCTTTCGCCGACTGTCAAGCGCGCGATTGAGGGCATGCTGGCCCATGATTTAGACGAAAGTGGCTTTGTCACGCATGGCGATGCCGACACTTGGATGGACGCCAAGGAAAAAGGCGTGCGGGCCTTCTCGCCACGCGGCAACCGCGCGATCGATATTCAGGCGTTGTGGATTGAGGCGCTTGAGACAGCAATCGGCCTGATGTTCTTGAACGTAGGCCTATTAATTGGTCGGCGTGAGATCGATGCTAAAAAAGCAATGGCCCAGAGCTTGACGGACCATTTTGTCGACAAGGCGACTGGAAAGCTGGTCGACCATTTAAAGCCCGATGGCAGCCCAGACTTGGCAGTTCGACCCAATGCTTTTTTTGCCCTAGATATTCTAGAAAAGAATAGCCCACGCATCCACACCGATGAAGGTGCCGTGCAGAAGCAGAAGATGATCTGGGCGCGCGACCTTTGGAAGGGGCTCGTCTATCCGTGGGGCGTGGCGACCTTGAGCCAGGATGATCCCGAGTTTCATCCCTATCATGAGCATTGGCATTATTATCACAAGGATGCCGCCTATCATAATGGCACGGTCTGGCCGTGGCTGAATGGTATCGCCATGACCACTCTGTTTCGCTTTGGCGTGCAGAAAGAGCCGTGGCAGCTGTTTGAAAATATGAACCGCCAAGCCCTGCGCGAAGGCGCGGTGGGCAGCCTTGCCGAATGCGCTGACGCCTTACCTCTGCCCGGTGCCACTTGGGCGCGTCGCACGGGCACTTTCTTACAAGCTTGGTCGAATGCAGAGCATTTACGTGTCTGGCATGAAGAGATTTTGGGTGTTCGAATTCAAGGCGGCGGCGAGTTGGTTGAGATCAATCCGCAAATGCCCAAAAGTGTTTTGAATGTCGCGATGAATATGCCGTTGAAAGAAGGCGTCTTGAAAGGTCATTGGCATCGCGGCAATGCTCATACTTGGGTATTTGAACTTCAAGGTGCGGATGCGGCGATTACCTTCTCAACCGATGCAGATGGCCCAAACTGGGTGACTTGGCCGTTGAAGGCAGGTCAAAGGGTTGAGATCATTGAAGAAGGCAGTCGTCTCAAACTAACCGCCTATGATCGCCAGAATCGGGTTCTGGGTGGCAAAGTGAGTGGACTTGATGTGCTTGTTGACGGCCCAACTTCGCTGTTCGACAAAGCCACAAGGGAACAAAAAGCTTTCGAAGACCTCCGCGACGAAGTGTTCAAAGATCTAGGCTTTTGTGAACCAAAGCTGGCCCACAATCTCAAGAGCCTATCGGTCTATCACGACCCACCGCTCACGTATTAAAGCGCGTTTAGCCGATCAAGCGGCCATCAAGGTCTGCTTCGGGCTCGCTGTTGTCGTCATGGTCCATAAACAGGGCCTCAGTCATGCCGGTTACAAGCGCAGCGGGTGTCACGGGTTTGGCGATATGGACATCGCAGCCAGCTGCAAGAGCTGCTTTCACATGTTCACTCATGGCATTGGCGCTGAGCATAGCGATGGGCGTGCGCAGCAGGTTGTTTTCTTTTTCCCAGACGCGAATAGCTTGAGTGGCGGCTAGGCCGTCCATCTCGGGCATCATCATGTCCATCAAAATAAGGTCAAAACTTTCGACCTTGAAAAGGTCCAGCGCCTCACGACCATTGGCGACCATCACGGGTGTCATGCCCATCGGCTCCAACATAAAGGTGATGACTTTTTGGTTGATTGGATTGTCTTCAGCCACAAGCACGCGCAGCCCTGTGGAACCAACAGAGGCCTCGTTTAAAAAAGCCGTGTCATCATTCATCAAGCCCATGGGTAAGCGAAGGCCTGTTTTAAGCGCCTCCGCATATTTGACCTGAATCCGCACTTCAAAACGGCTGCCTGAACCCAATTGCGAGGTGGCAGAGATGCTGCCATCCATTAATTCGCACAAGCTCTTACAAATGGAGAGGCCGAGGCCCGTCCCACCAAAGCGGCGGCTGATGCTGTTATCGGCTTGCTCAAAGCGGTTGAACAAATGCTGGCTCGCCTTTGGGTCAAAACCAATGCCCGTATCCGACACTTGAATGCGGAGCTCAACACTTTCGCCGTCAATCTCAAGGGCGTCGACTTGAATATCGAATTGGCCTTTCTCGGTAAATTTGACAGCATTAGAGGTTAGATTGGAGATGATTTGCCGGATACGCACGGCATCGCCCAGATAGCGGCCTTCAGCCTCGGGATGGATTTCCAGATTGAATGCAACGGCCTTCTCTTCCGCCCGTGTCCGGAACGTGTGGGCCGCGGTCTCAATGGTTTCGCGCAAGTCAAATGGCGCGAGGCAGAGCTCCAATTTATCGGCTTCGATCTTGGCGCTATCGAGCACATCAGAAACCAAGCGCTCTAAGGTTTCCCCCGAAGTCCGCACCAGATTGACCATCTCTTGCTGGGAAGCGTTTAGCTTTGTCGTGTTCAAGACCTCTGACAGACCAACGATGCCGTTCAGTGGTGTGCGGATTTCGTGGCTCATGGTCGCTAGGAATTGCGACTTGGCATCACTTGCAAGACTGACCTCTACAAGCGTTTTGGCAAGTTTGGTCTCGCGTTGCCAGCTTTGATAGGCGGCGCTCAAACTATAGGTCAGCAGAAATATCATCGCGATGCTGGCTTGGAAGATTGCGGCGTCGGGATAAGCACGACTCACGATCATGATCCCCGGTACAGAAATAATCCCCATCACAAGCGGCAAGGCCGCTGCTAAGAATCCAGGGAGGTAGGTGAGGCTGGTGGAAATCACATGGGTTAAGGCTCCGACCAAAATGGCCAAGCCAATGATTAGGGGCCCGATCTCGCCGGTCTTGACGAGCGCAAGTGCACCCACGACCCAAATGCTTGAACCAAACACCATATTGGCGCAAAAGAGATTGCGGTTAAGCGCGCCCTTTTTCGGGTCTTTGCTCGATCTCGTGCCGATGAAAAGCTCTAGCCCTTCATTCAGGGCGAAGAATGCAAACCAGATAATAGCAGCCAGGCCATCAATGCCCCAAAGCAACAGACCGGTGAACCCGATTGCTGCTAAGGCCCGGCTTGGAAGATCGTCCCGCAGCCGTTTGATAAGCTCTAAATAGGACTGGTGCACGTCGATACTCTCCCCAACTGGCAAGAGTTTAGACAATGGAGCTTTATTTTCGGTTAGCTTTGAGGCTGAATTTGCGGCTGGTTTCAAACAAAAACTGGAAAAACTGCAGCCATATTTTGATCTTTAGTTGTCTTGCGCTTCTCGATTACTTGGGGCGCGGTACGTGCAAGCCGATTACTCGGCCTGCCGCCAATCGGCCCAAATCTAGGCGCGGACCATGCTTCTGACAGGGGTCTTGCTCGGACAGCGCGCGCTGAGGGGTTTCCGTTTCAACGAGGAAGTCGGAAAAATCTTTGGCAAAACTGGCGGTAAAGCGGTGTGCGTCACCAACTTCGGACAGTGACCCCTCATCCATCACCACACCCGCACCCCGCGACCACGCCATTGCCACGGCTTGTCGCCCGTCAGCTAGGTCTAGACGCGCTTCGATGCTGACGCCGCCGCGGCCCACTGGCAAACGGACAGAGCCGCCCGGCAGGAACCAACTGACCGCGGCCGAGGCTGCCGATGCGGTAGCATTAGTCTCTTGAAGGCGCGTGATAACCGCTTGCACGCGCGCTGCTGTGGGATCGTCTGGGCTGACGATTTCGAAGCGGCGGGACAATTGAAAGCAGAGCTGCCGATCAAGCTCCCCCAGTACTAGGACGCGGGACTCAGGCGTGATCGTGTCTGGAATATCGCTGGCCTCTTGCAGTTTTGAGGGCAAAAGGGTCACTTTTGTTACCGAACCCAACGCATCCAAGTCGCGCTGACGCTCGATCTGCGCCCGCACCGTTCCCGATACTTTCTCCATCCCAGCCGGATTGGACAAGAACCCTGTTTGGGTTGGCGGCTTGGTGGCACAAGCGGGCGGTGCGAGGAGGGCGAGGCAAAGCGCCGAAGGCACGAAAATGCGCTGGGAACGGGTCATTAGATAAGCCAAATCGAAACAAGTTTGCGCGGGGAATGGGACTGCGCCTCATGGGACATAGCACGTTTGGTCTACGTGACCCTCTGCTCCTGCGCAAATTTGCCGCTTATCACGCCGACTTGATCAGTCTCATCCCTCCGTCTGGGCTGGCCGATCCCGCAGCGCCAAAAATAAAAAGATCAGCCCAAGGACAACGGTCAGCGGGCCAGCATAATGCTCCGGCGGATGATGACCTGTGTGCGAGCCCTTCAGGAACCAGCCATCAATGGCCGCCAAAGCCCGCATGGTGATGACTGCCAGAAGCCCTAAGGGTACCAAAGTGCGATAGCGCAGCCCAATGACAAACAACAACAGCGCAAACGGAATCTGGATCGCACCAAACCACGCAAAGACGGCAATGATGGTCTCGCCGCGCACCGACAGGTCCACGCCACCAATCACCCCAGCCCCGCCATCTGGTAGGAAATAGTGGATGAGGCCCGGAATAAATTCCGTCACCGCCACAAACATCAAAAACCAGGCCGAGATTTTCGCGCCGCGATAGTCGTCATTTGTACTGGGTGGAAATAGTGCCATTTTTGGCCTCCTTGAGTCATCACAGCTTAGTGAACGCTCCCAACCTGTCAACGCAGCTTGCCGCGTTCGCCACGGAACAGCCAACCCGCCCAAGCGTTGATGAACTGAGCGAGCCTGCTCATCAAGCAACTCAAGGACATTCTGGTATGGACCATAGCAAACACATCCGCCTCACCGAAACCGAACTCAATGCCGCGACCCTTGATGATGCCACCGTCTATGGCGCTGACGACGCCAAGATTGGAAAAGTCTCTCACGTGCATGGCATGGGTATGTCCGGCGACGTCATCGTTGATGTTGGTGGCTTCTTGGGCTTGGGCACAAAGCCCGTCTCATTGAAGATCAATCAATTGGATTTCATGCGTGACGAGCATGGCCATGTTCATGCGACAACGACTTGGACAAAAGCGCAGGTTGAGGCGCTGCCGCAGCACATGCACTCTTGAGCTAACCAACTAAAGCGCTGCGCCGTAACTATCGAACGGCGTAGCGCGAGCCGTTAAACATGCCGCTGATACTGATTGGCGAGGGCTTCTGCGACGCGGCCGATAAGTGCAAGCGGCAGAGGCGCGCGATGGGGAAAACTCAAATTGCCCTTTGGCCCTCGATAAATGGCAAGTTCTTCGACCAGAGCGGCAGGTTCCTTGAGGGGCGGATAGATGCCGATGTGTTTCTTAAAGGCAGCAAAATAGAAGAAAACCTTGCCCAACCGAAATGCTGGCATCCCATAGCTCACGCAGCGCTCCGCACCCGGCACCTGCTGCTCTACCAAGGCCTGAATGGCCTCCAGTCGCAGTCTTATTTCTGGCGTCGGCGTTACGAAGAAACTCTCGCGATCCTTAGGGGCAGGGGCGCTGGGCATTTGGATTCGGTCTTTCATACTACCAAGACCAAAACAGCCACGAAACGGCTCTTTTGAACTTGTAATTTAGCTCATATGGTCTTATTGTGGATGTGTTTTGGAGCCATTGAGATGTCCACACTGGTTAAAACACGCCAATCTGCTGATGTTCAAGCGGTTGCACTGAAGGCTTACGCACGCATTGCGCAAGCTTGGTCTCTAACATTGAGCGAAGCGGCCGCGTTGGCGGACATGTCAGAGTCGACGTGGAAGCGCGCCAAGTCTCCCACCTATGCGGGTGAATTGTCTCGAGATCAGATGCTCAGGCTCAGCGCACTTGTCGGACTTTATAAGTCCCTTGAGATATATTTCGATGAAGCGCTCTCTCGCGAGTGGGTCAAACTCCCCAATCGAGGTCCAGAATTCGACGGTGTCCGTCCACTTGATTCCATGATTGGCGGTGGACTACCAAAAATCCTTCGGGTCCGTGCCTATGTCGACGCCCTGAGGGGAGGGCTTTGAAGATAACTTCTGTCAACGACCGGGCTCTGGTTCGCCTGATTCCGGCGGCGCATCACAAACCGCCGATCCTGCGAGCCTTGGTCGACACGGATGAAGAAGCCGCAATTCTCGCCGAGCTTGAGGGCGAAACGAGCGCAAGATTGATTGCAGAGCGGGAGGGCAGTCCAGCGCTGGATCGCCGCGAATTGGCATTTGCGCGGCGCTCGCAGGATTTGAAGCTCTATGGTCAAAGCCATGTGAACGCGGCTTTCACCTATACACGTGCAGGCGGCAATCGATTTAACGGCGGCGAGCGCGGCGCGTGGTATTGCGCTTGGGATGCCTTGACCTCGGTCGCGGAGGTCGGCTTTCATCGCACGCGGGAGCTT
>JBEIEG010000150.1:0-6404 GCA_040383035.1 Hyphomonadaceae bacterium
GATGGGCTGTTCGCCAACAACGCCCGGCCCCTGCACCACTTGGGTGACGCCGTGATGGTCGATAATCTTCCACGTCCGCGCGGTGAGCTGCACGGTTTGTTCCGACAAATTGGCGATCTCAACCGTATAGGCCCACATGAAATCATTCTCCTCAGGATCAGATTGATCGTCGAGGAAAACCGGCGTCACTTGAATGCGGACACCGCGGGTCGTGGCGGAATATTGGGTCATCACCTGCCTATAATGCCCATCGCATTTATGTGCATCCCTTGCTTACAGATCAAACACAACGCCTTGAGCCAGTGGCAAGGTGGTGGAGTAATTGATCGTTTGAGTCTGGCGGATCATATAGGCCTTCCAAGCATCAGAGCCTGCTTCCCGGCCCCCGCCTGTCTCTTTCTCGCCGCCAAAAGCGCCACCAATTTCCGCGCCCGAGGTGCCGATATTGACGTTGGCGATCCCGCAATCCGAGCCTGCATGCGACAAGAAAGTTTCAGCCTCGCGCAGATCAGTCGTGAAGATAGACGACGACAGACCCTGAGGCACATCATTTTGAATGGCGATGGCCTCGGCTAAGGTTTCAGCCTCCACCACATAGAGGATGGGGGCAAAAGTCTCGGTTTGCATGATGGCGGTTTGGGCCGGCATCTCAACGAGTGCAGGTTGGACGTAATTGCCGTGCAAAGCCTGACCACCCACCAGCACGCGCCCACCTTCGGCTTGGGCGGTCTCTAGGGCGCGGGTCATGGTGGCGACAGATTCTGCATCAATCAGCGGACCGATCAGGGTTTCGGGCTTGCGCGGATCGCCAATCGACAGGCTGCGATAGGCGCGGATCAGGCGCGCAACGAGGTCTGCCTTCACATCGGGGTGCACGATCAGGCGGCGCAGCGTGGTGCAGCGCTGTCCCGCTGTCCCGACAGCGGAAAACACAATGGCGCGTACGGCAAGGTCAAGATCGGCACTGGGCCGCACAATCATCGCGCCATTGCCGCCTAGTTCTAGCAAGCTGCGCTTGAGGTGTGTCGCGCACGCTTTGGCCACTTCACGGCCCATGCGGGTGGAGCCTGTGGCCGACACCAGCCGGATCAGCGGATGCTCAACCAGCTCTGCCCCGATCTTGGCATCACCTTGCATCACTTGGATCAGGCCCGCTGGGGCCTCGACGCCAAATTTCGCCACCGCTCGATTGAAGATGGCACAGGTGATCTGCGCACAAAGCGGCGTCTTTTCCGATGGTTTCCAAATCACGGGATCACCGCACACCAGCGCCAGCATTGCGTTCCACGCAAACACCGCGACGGGGAAGTTAAAAGCGCTGATGACCAGCACCGGGCCTAAGGGCTTCCAGCGCTCCAACAAATGATGGCCCGGCCGCTCGGACGCTAAGGTCAAGCCCGCCAATTGCCGTGACAGGCCGACCGCATAATCTGCCATGTCGATCATTTCTTGCACTTCGCCCAAGGCTTCAGAGCGAGTTTTGCCCGCTTCCAGCGTCACCATATCGGCGAGCTCTTGCTTGCGGGCACGCAATTCTTGCCCCCATAAGCGGACCAACTCCCCCCGCCGCGGTGCCGGAATAGCCCGCCAAGCGACATAAGCGGCGTGTGCGGTCTCGCACGCTTCACGGCAGTCTTCCGCCGAAGCAGCAGGCACTTCGCCCAGCTTTTGGCCGTCTATGGGAGAGATGGAGGCGATCAACATATTAGGACCATGGCTCAAACAGTTTCGATAACTTCAAGCTTTGACCCTGATAATGGCTGCCGACATCGCCATAAAAGGCTTCTGGGGCCGACGATAAGGGCTCATAAATCAGACGGGCCACCGGCTGATTATGTTCCAGCACAAAAGGCACGTCGCGGCCCCGCACCTCGAGCACGCCCCGCGCACCCGCACTGCCATGATCTTTCGCGCCAAAGCCTGGATCAAAGAAGCCTGCATAATGGGCGCGGAATTCGCCCAAGTCTTCGGCTGTCGCCACCATTTCTGCCGCGACATCTTTCGGGATCGACAGACCAGACTGGCTGGCCAAAATGTAAAACTCACCGGGGTCCAGAACCAAGCGACCATCGCGCGCCGTCAAAGGCTCAAACCAGTCGCGCGGCGCGTGGCCGCCCACTTTGGCAAGGTCTAATAAGGGCGCATGGCGGCGTGCCCGATATCCTATAACCGGGCCGAGGGAATCGTGGGATAGATCGAGGTTCAAATCGAGGCGTTGCAGCGTCGGGGTCTGGCCCTTCTTCAAGCGCAGCTGGGCCAAGCGGTCGCCCGGGCGGGCGAGAATGGAGAAGGTACGCGGGCAAATCTCAACCCACAGCGGGCCTTGATAGCCAGCGCGCACACGGTCAAAGCTGGTCGCACCATCTGCGATCACGCGAACAAAAACATCAATCCGCCCGGTAGAACTTTTGGGATTGGCGAGCGCAAATACCGTTTCGGGAAGCGCGAGGCTTTCTTGGAGGGGGGCCAAGTAAACGCAGCCGGTTTCAAGCACCGCGCCTTCACGCAGATCCAGCTTATGCAGCACCAAATCGCTCTCGCTTAGGCGTTGCGACACCGTGCGACCTTGGCCCGGCAAAAAGCTAGCGCGCACCCGATAGGCAAAGTCGCCCAAGCGCAAGTCAAGGCTGGCGGGCTGGATTTGTTTCTCGGCAAAAGGGTTGGCGGCCGTGATGGCACCGCCATCGGCCAAGGCCTGCAGAATGTGGTCGGGCAAAACCCCGTCAGCGATGGAATCGATCATGCCACTTGCATAGCGGGTTTAGGGCGCTTTCTCTATGCCCTTAAACGGATAAGTCTAGCTTAAGCCAGTTCAGCAATCGCCCAGCGTGCGTCAACGCGGTAGGAGGCTAGGAAAGCCTCTACCTTGCCGCCATCCAACCCGTCGGCATTGGAAAGCTCGGCTGCGTGAATACCACCTGCGACAAACAGACAATCCAGCTTTTGGCCATGCGCTCCGGCCACATCAGTCTGCACGCCGTCGCCAATGCATAACAGGCGCTCGCGCGCCAGTGGCTTGCCAGCCAGACGCTCGGCCGCGGCAATCGTCAGGTCATAAATCGGTGCATAGGGCTTGCCCGCCATAATGACGGGGCCACCCAATTCTTCATAAATGTCAGCCAAGGCCCCTGCGCATGGGATCAAATGACCACCAAATTGCACGACCCGGTCTGGATTGGCGCAGATGAAAGGCAGGTTGCGGGCGGCCAAGGTTGCCAACTCTTCGCGGTAGCTTTCGGGCGGCTCACTCAAATCGTCACGTAAGCCCGTGCAGATGACATAATCAGCGGTCTCAGCAGGGCGGAAGTCGACCGGCAGGCCATCATACAGCCCTTCGTCCTTGGAGGGGCCGATCTTATAGCCACGTGGACCGCGCTTTTCGATCTCTGCTCGTGTGGCATCGCCTGAGGTCACGATCGCATCCCAGGCATCGCGGCGCACCTGAAGCGCTTCCAATTGCTTCGGGATCACATTGGACGGACGCGGCGCATTTGAGATCAGCACCACAGGCTTGCCCAACTCACGAAACGCGGCAAGTGCGTTACAGCCCGCTTGATAAGCCGCCCGGCCATTATGGATCACCCCCCACACGTCACATAGGACGGCGTCATAATGATCAGCAATATCGGCGAGGGTGTGGATGATTCGTACAGTCATGGCTCCTGATACTGCGACTTGATGACAAGGTCGAGAATGGCGTGTGTGGCTTGTCTATACCCGACACCTTACGTGCGAGGGTTGGTGCTTAATCGCACAGCTTTAGCTTCCGAGCAGGTCAAGTCCGCTGGCCTTGACGCTGCGCGGCAATTCTTTCGCGCAGGATAGGGGTAGAGCCGCGCGTTTCGTGCGCCGACTTAACTGATTTCACCTCTTTGCACCCGAACATGGGCTTTCCATGACCGCATTGTTAAACTTATGTTAGATTGCACGGAAATTCGCTGAAGCGCGTTGACGAGCCTGCTTTGATAGGGTGGAAGGGAGTTAGTGGCCCTCCCCGAATGCCGCTCATGAGGTGATTAGCCTTGCAATATCGACTTTCATTGTGTGCCGCTGCGGTCCTGCTGGCCAGTTTTGGGGCTGCAGGCTCAATAAATGGCTTGTGGGCAACGCCAGACGCCCGCGCCTCCAGTCTAGAAGGCCTGAAATTGGCTTTGGGCTTGCCCTACGGCAACACCACAATAACCCGCAAGGTGGAGATGGGCACCTCGACGGCGCTGGCTAGCAGAGGCCCTGCTGCCACTCAGCCTCAGCGCGCGCTAGCGGCCAGCAACAAGAGCTTAGTCGAACAGGTTTTTCACGGACGATTGGTGCATGCTACACCTCGCTTGGTGATGGCCGCCGCGGCCCCCCAGTTTGACGCCTATACCCCGGTTGCGGTCCCGGCCCCACCCGAGCCGCCTGAGCCACCAGCGCCCGTAGCGGCGCCGGCAGCAGCATTGCCAGCCGCCTCGTTGAAGGGCTTAAAAGCGCTTGCAGAGGCCGAGGCAAGTCGATCGGCCAAATGGGCCGCACAAGCTGCTGCTGCAGCTAAAGCCGCCGAACAGGCCCATGTTGTTGCGGTTCAAATCAGCCTTGATGGTCCAATGATCATCACTCAAAGCCAGTATGAGGGTCTTGAGCGCGCGCTTGATCAAGCGTTGGCTCGATTAGAAGTCAGCCAAGCGCTCGCCGCGCGAGTGAATGAACTGGACCCCTCTTTCTTCGTCGTGCGAGCCGATGGCAAGAAATTCTGCGGCACGGCGCAGATAGACCGAGATTGCACCTTATTGAGCCCAACTGATGTCGCCCGCATCCGTTCAGATGTGGCGGCGCAGGTGAAGCTAGCCGATAAAGAGGTGCGCCAAATTCAAGTAAAGCTTTCCCGCGCCCGCTTGACGGACGGCTAAGGCAGCATAGCAAGCCTTTACGAGAAGCTCGCCCGCCGAGCGCGGCCCAGATTACTGGGCCAGCGACGTTGTTTGCAGGCTTGGACGTGCCTCTGGCAATTGCACCCGCACGGTTGAGATTGCAGGACGCTCAGCCAGAGCAACAGCGGTTAAGCTGGGACGATCGGCTTCGGCCACTGCATAGGCAATCAGGGTGTTGACGCAGTGAGCCTCATTCACCACCCGGTCCCGACGCGCGGCCTCGGCACACATTTTGGTCGCAGCCTGCTCAATCTGCTTGAAAACCACCTCAGGCGCAGCATTGGCCAACACCTTCTGATCAGCAATTTCTGCCTGTGCAGAACCAGCAGCCAAAACCGCAAACGCAAGTAGTCCAACAAAACGGTGTGTCATGGCTATCTCCTCAATGACCCACAAAATTGCGCGACCTAATCTGTCCCGTCAGTCAAATGTGACACTAAAATGACGGCCTGACAACACTTATATGACATTTTAATGACTTTAAGACGACAAAATTGTAAAATATGAAAAATAATCATTATAAATCAACAATTAGAGGCCGGCGAGAATGTAGTAAATCTGTCATAAAGCCTCCTGAAAATGGTGTTCAGGCTTATGAAAGCGATAAGCATTTTGCTGTATCTGTGAGAAACATAGGGAGAAGAGGCATGCTAGCGTTGGGTAGTCCGCCAGATTTATCAGCCATTAAGGCAAGCTATATGGTCAGCCTAAGGGAAGACCTCGGCACGATCGAAGGGCTACAAAGTGAAGTCGACTTCGGCTTTGCCGAACCCCGCACTTTTGAAGAATTGCGCCGTCTTGCCCATGTTCAAGCCGGCAATGCCGCTACGTTTGGGTTTGCCGCGCTTGGCGAAGCTGCGCGCGTTGTGGACGTCCATTTAAGTGACGCCAGTAACACGCCTGAACTACTCCCGTCCTTGATTGCCCAGTGGCGGGCGCAGCTTCAAATTGCTTGTCAAACTTACTAAAAAAGATCAGCGAAACTAGGGCCGACGGGCTATTGCTAGTGCAGCCAGTGGCTAGACAACGCCACATTTGCGACCATAAGCAATCACCTTGCGTTCAGGAAGGAAAGCCTAGCTTAGCCTTCGTCTAAAAGCCGAAACGAAAGAAATTCTGATGTCAAAAGTCTCGCTGGTGCGTTCGATTGCGGCCCTTTGTGTGCTTGCAACCCCCAGTATCGCCCAGAACGGCCCCTCCCAGAGTCTCCTCACTTCTTTGAGCCCGGGTCAGAGCCGATCGGTCGATATTTCGTTGCGGGCGAGAATTGGGCCGTTGGAGCTGGCAAGAGGCTCGTTCAAAGTCAGTCTGTCGCAAGAAAGCTATAGCGGTGAGGCGACGTATCGCACCTCTGGCATCGCCGCTTCATTCAATAATGATGCTGGCGTTGCAACCGTCAAAGGCACGATTGATAACGGCCAGTTAAAGCCTAGGTCGTTCGTCAACCAAGAAACCAATGGCAAAAGGCGCCGCATTACCATGGCCTTTGGGGGCCGC
>JBEIEG010000151.1:0-6371 GCA_040383035.1 Hyphomonadaceae bacterium
GCGCTCCATCGCCTATAAGTGGCTCGACGAAGGTCTGCAGGACCGGGCGATCACGCGTGACCTGTCGTGGGGCGTACCCGTTTTGAAAGACGGCAAGCCACGTCCGGGCTTTGAAAACAAAGTGTTTTACGTCTGGTTTGATGCGCCTATCGAATATATCGCTGCAACCGAAGAATGGGCCTTAGCCACGGGAGGCGATTGGAAGCGCTGGTGGCGGACAGATCAAGGCGCAGAAGATGTGACCTATGTTCAGGTGATGGGCAAGGACAATGTGGCCTTCCACACCGTGTCTTTCCCTGTGACGATTTTGGGCTCGGGCGAACCTTGGAAACTGGTTGATCGCTTGAAGGCATTTAACTGGCTGACTTGGTATGGCGGGAAATTCTCGACCAGCCAAAAGCGCGGCATCTTTATGGATCAAGCGCTTGAACTGCTCAGCGGCGATTATTGGCGCTGGTATCTGATGGCCAATGCACCTGAAAGCTCTGATGCAGCTTTCACGTTGGAAGGCTTCCAAGCCACCGTGAACTCTGACCTCGCTAATGTGCTCGGCAATTTCGTCAATCGCATCATGAAATTTGCCGCTGCCAAATTTGAAGGCAAAGTGCCCGCTATTGGTGTCGCAGGGGAAGCGGAGGCTAAGTTGTGGACTGAGGTTTCGGCCAAGATTGCCGCAATCACCGCATTCCATGAAGAGATGGAATTCCGTAAAGCCGCCGCCGAAACCCGCGCCCTGTGGGCTTTGGGCAATGAATATCTGCAAACAGCTGCCCCTTGGACCGCGATCAAAACGGATGAGGCTTTAGCCGCCGTCGGCGTTCGCACAGGCCTCAATCTGGTTGCGCTGTTCGCAATCTTGGCCCAACCCTTTGTGCCAGAGGCAGCAAGCCGGATCTTGGATGGCATCGGCGTGCCAGAAAAGAACCGCATGTGGCCAAGCGCCGATGATGCAAGCCTGCTGGATGCTCTTCCCCATGGCCTTCAAACCCAAGTGCCAGATTTGCTGTTTGCCAAGATTGAAGATGAACAAGTGACGGCTTGGGCCGAACAATTTGGTGGCGGTGGCTAAGCCATGGCGAGCTTAAACCCGACTGATCCGATCCTTTTTGTCGGCAATGGCGGCGGGTCCATGTTGGCTGAAATTGTTTTGGGGATGGCGGGCGTCCGGTTTCGGGTGCAAGTCGCGGCCTGGGGGGGCAATGGCCTTGAAAGCGATGGCCTCCACGCCAGTAATCCTCTCGGCCAAGTGCCAACCTTGGTCTTCGCCAATGGCACGGTATTAACTGAAACAGCGGCGATTATGCTGACGATCCACGACTCGCGGCCCGATCTCGAACTTGTCCCCACGCTCGACAGTGGCCTGCGCCCATCCTTCTGGCGCTGGCTGATGTTCATCAATGCCGCCATCTACCCCAGCTTCACGTATGGCGATTATCCGCAGAAATGGGCCGATCAGGACCAAGAGGGCCCGCTTCGCACCCGGACAGACCAGCACCGCAAGCGCCTGATGCTGCATCTGGAGCAGCAAGTCAGCCACCCGTGGTTCTTGGGCGAGACCTTCAGTGCGCTTGATCTTTATGTCTGGATGTTGATCCAATGGCGGCCAAAACCGGACTGGTATCAGACCCATGCTCCCAAGCTTTATGCTATTGCCAAGCGCGTCGACGATCTGGCTGCAACAAAGCGAGTCATTGCGCGAAATGGGGTGAAACCACTGCCTTAGGGGGAGTTGCCTAAAACAAAAAAAGCCTCCCCAAGATTGGAGAGGCTTCTTCTCGTTAGGTGCTAAAGCCCTTAGGCTTTAGAACTTGCGGACAAAGCTGGCTGTGTAGCCATTCGCACCCTTGCCTTCGGTGTAGCGGGTGTAGTCCAAACGGAGGCCATTGGCATCGTCCAACATGTACTGACCGCCAACGCCGACAGCAAACGAGCCATCGTCGTCTTTCACCTTAACGCCTGCCGCTTTGGCTTCTGCCCAGCTATGGACATAACCGGCGCGACCGATCAGCGACAGGCGCTCTGCCACTGGCGCGCTGGCCACGGCAAAGGCACCCAAGGTGCCGCGGGTCTTAACGGTGACGCCATTGACCTTGTCGTCATTGACGCCAATGCCGCCTTCGCCCTCAACGGCAAAGTTTGGGGTGAATTGATAGCCGACGCGGCCATTCAACGTGCCGGTGTCAGATGTCTTATTTTGGAAGTGGTTGTAGCCACCATTGATATAGGTTTGGCCAGCTGCATTTTGGGCAAAGCCAGGAGCCGAAGCGAAAGCGGTAACAGCCAAAACGGCGAGAGCGAAAATACGCATGATCTAGTTCCTTTGTTCGTTCTGCGACCACATCTCAAAAGCCTGATTGGCTACGAGACGATCGCTAGTTGATCCAAAGGCTCCCGGGTTGTGACGCCGCTCTTTGTCGGTCGTCTAGAGCAACGCCCACTCTTTCTGGCTCAGAAAGAGCGGATGAGCTGTTGCTCCATTTTTGATTTAGAGCGCAACTTTGATCCTAAGGATCAAAACGCGCTCTAAGGGGGAGGAGAGCCTTTCGACACGACTAAGGTAGGGACTGTGACCCCGCTTCCGCAACTTACCATTCTGTCATATTGAGGGTGCAAATACACAGTGTGATCAATAAGATACAGATTGTGGCGGAACCTTGTTCCCCAGATGAACCGGGGGTAAATCTATACCGGTTCCGCCCGATTCACGCCGCAATTGTCCCGCTTTTGGGTCGGATGGAGCATGCAAAACTGCATGGAACGATTACATGCCTATGCGTTTTAGGATTGCAGAGTAGGCGAGGACAGGCTTCCCCTCTTGGGTAAGCACCCCACGGATGAACAGCATCGTACGGGTTGCCCGCACAATGTCGGCCGTAGATTCGATCAAAAGACCGGCCTTTGCACCGCCAACAAACTGGCTTTCAAACTGCATCGTCACGCAGGGCTGCGCATTCATATAGTCATGACAATGCGCAAACAGGGCGAAGTCGGCAAAGGTCATCAGGCAACCGCCATGAATATTGCCCATGCCATTGCAATGCTGCTGTTCGGGCATAAAGGCGCAGGTATAGCCACCCTCGGCTAACGGCTTCATATAGAAGGGCCCGGTCAAGGTCTCGAATGGGTCAGAGCCATTGCCCCAAGTGGACCAGCCAGCAAATTCACCCTCGGTGACTAATTGTGGTTTGGATGGGGTATTCTCGCTCATGTGCAACAGGCTTTCTTTTAGGGCTCGTCAGGAGGGTGGGTTGGGTCTTAAAGTGCTGGGCGAATAATACAAGAATGCGCGCTTGAGGAGATGCCATTGGCTTATGATTCAGAGACCACCCAAGAGCTTGTGAGCTTGGTAGCTCGCTTTGTCGCTGAAAAGCTGCGTCCAATTGAGGCCCAAGTCTCCGAGGACGATGCCGTGCCAGACGCGATTGTCGCGCAGATGAAGGAATTAGGTCTCTATGGCCTGACCATTCCTGCTGAGTATGGCGGTCTTGAGTTATCGATGGAGGCCGAGTGTCGTGTGGCGTTTGAGTTGGGCCGCACCAGCCCGGCTTTCCGTTCTTGCTTTGGCACCAATGTTGGCATCGGCGCGCAAGGCCTCGTGATGTTTGGTACCGAGGCGCAAAAGCAAAAATATCTGCCCGGCATTGCCTCTGGTGAGATCGTCACAAGCTTTTGTTTGACTGAAGCCGAAGCAGGCTCTGATTCTGCCGCCGTGCAGACGACAGCGCGCCGCGAAGGCGATCATTATGTGATGAACGGCTCAAAGCGCTACATCACCAATGCCAATAAGGCAGGTCTGTTCACCGTGATGGCCCGCACCAGCCCTGACATTAAAGGGGCAAAAGGGGTCAGCGCCTTTTTGGTGGAGCGCGACAGCCCGGGCCTCAGCATTGGAAAGCCTGAGAAAAAGATGGGGCAGCAAGGTGCCCATATTTGCGAAGTCTATTTCGACAATGTCAAAGTCCCGGTCGAGAACCGCCTCGGTGGTGAGGGCGAGGGCTTTAAGGTTGCCATGCAGGTGCTTGACCGCGGGCGACTGCATATCGCTTCGGTCTGCGTCGGCGTCGCTGAGCGCTTGATTGCCGATAGTCTGGCATATGCGATGGAGCGTCAGCAATTTGGCAAGCCAATTGCCGAACATCAATTGATCCAAGCCATGTTGGCCGATTCCAAGACCGAAGCCTATGCCGCAAAGTCGATGGTGTTGGATGCGGCGCGCCTGCGGGATGGCGGACAATCTATCACACTGGAAGCTGCAGCGGCTAAATATTATGCCTCTGAAATGGTTGGTCGCGTGGCAGATCGGGCTGTGCAGATTTTTGGCGGCGCGGGCTATGTAGCCGATTATGGCATTGAACGCTTTTACCGCGATGTTCGAATTTTCCGTATCTATGAGGGCACCAGCCAAATCCAACAAATCGTCATCGCGCGTGAGATGATGAAAGCGGCGAGGACCTAAGGCTATGAGCCCTGAAGAAGTTGCCATTCTGGCTCTGATCGCCGCCTCCAAAAAAGGCCGCACCATTGACCCAACCCAAGCCGCGCGTGCGGTCTACACTGGTGAGGACCCAGAGGGCTGGCGCAAACGACTGCCATCTGTTCGTCAAGCGGCCATCCATTTGGCTCGGTCTGGCCAGATTAGTATTTACCGAAAGGGCAAAGTCATTGATCCCAATGGCTTTAAGGGCGTCTATCGCTTAGGCGTACCGGGCGAATTGCCTGCTCCGGCCCAATCTGATCTTGAGCCTGATGTTGAGCCAGATGCTGCGAACGTGGTCGCTGGATAGGGTCCAGCCAACGTTTTGGCGAGTTCTCAGCCGTTGGCTGGGTGTTGGGCTGATTGGCATGCTCCTGACAGCCTGTACGCCGGTGCGCCAAAGCGCGCAGATTCCAGGGCCCGGCTATCAAGGCCCGCGCTTTACGCCAACGCAGTTTGTTAGCTTTGACGGCACAGCTCTGGGTCTCTCGACGTGGACGGCACAAACATCAGAGCCTCATGCGGTTATCGTCGCGCTTCACGGCATGAATGACTATGCCCGTGCCTTTGAAACCGCAGCGCCCTATTGGGCGGCACGCGGCATCACGACTTATGCCTATGATGCACGAGGGTTTGGTCGTTCGCCGCAGAGAGGCATTTGGGGCAATGAGGCCCTGATGATCAAAGATTTGCGTACGGCCTTACAGGTGGCGCGCACAGCCCATCCGAACCGTCCCATCGTTGTGGTGGGTGAAAGCATGGGGGCAGCGACCATTCTAGCGGCTGTGGGCGAGGCAGAGGGAGTCGCAGCAGATCGACTTGTCCTGATTGCACCGGCTGTTTGGGGCTGGTCCAATTTGCCATTGGCTTACCGGGTGTCCTTATGGACCACCGCGCACTTGCCGGTCTCGCGGAAGCCCTTCGATCCGCCACGCACAGTGACACGTACCATTATGGCGTCGGACAATATTGAGATGCTGCGACGATTGGGGCGCGACCCCAACATGATTTTCGCAACACGCTTAGATGCGGTCTATGGTTTGGTCCGATTGATGGAAAGGGCCTATAAGGCCGCTGATAGACTGCCACCGCAAACGCTTGTCCTTTATGGCGCACGTGACCAAATCATCCCGCGCCCAGCCCTTTCTGCCACAGCCAAAAAGCTGCCTACGACCGTTCGCACCGTCGAATATCCTCAAGGCTATCATATGCTGACCCGAGACCTGCAGGCCGAGCGGGTTTGGGCCGATGTGGCCGCCTTTATCTCCGACCCAACTGGGCCCTTACCCTCAAACCTTGGACCAATCGGTAGTGCGGCAAAATAAGGAACCGTTAAGTCTGTTTCGCTAATTGTTTTGCTATGGCTTTGAAGATCGCTCTGCCAATACCCGCTTTGCCGAAGTTCGACCCCGTAACTTTGGCCCAAACCCGTGCCCGATTGGTGGCGTGGTGGGACGGGGTTGATCCGCCTGACCTCGAGGCGATTAAGGCCGAGATGGAGGCGCAAGATGGCCCCGGCAAGCTCAGCGCTAAACATAAAAAGCTCTATGTCACAGCCAGTCATATCATGTGGGGCCCAGACAGGAATTTCCCGACATCACCGGATTTGACCGCACAATTGGCTAATGCTGTTGGTGCCAAGAAAGACGCGACCTTGGCCTGTATTGGTGCAGGCAGTGGCCTGATCAGTCGGACGCTCTTGGAACAATTTAGCGTGAAATTGACAGCTTACGAAGCCGATCCGACCATTCGTACCTTGGCTGAAAAGGCAGTCAAAAAAAGCAAAGCACGCAAAAATTATGTCGCCAAGCCCTACAATGGGCAGTTGGCTGGCCTTGCCGAGCGGCAAGCAGAGCTTGCGATGTTGTTGTTCCAAGGCGGTGCTGCAGACCGGGCA
>JBEIEG010000152.1:0-6354 GCA_040383035.1 Hyphomonadaceae bacterium
CCTATTACTATGCAATGGGGCTTGGGACACGCGAAATTGAGGCCCCGTTTGTTGGCGTTGCAACCTGCTGGAACGAGAGCGCGCCGTGTAACACGGCTTTGATGCGTCAAGGGCATGCGGTTGCGGCTGGTGTGAAAGAGGTAGGTGCGACCCCGCGTGAATTCTGCACGATCACCGTCACCGATGGGATCGCTATGGGCCATGAAGGTATGCGTTCGTCATTGGTGTCGCGTGAAGTAATTGCCGATTCAGTTGAACTCTCGATCCGGGGCCATTCTTATGATGCGTTGGTTGGGGTTGCTGGCTGTGACAAGAGCTTGCCCGGCATGATGATGGCGATGCTGCGCCTCAATGTGCCGAGCGTGTTCCTGTATGGCGGCTCGATCTTGCCGGGCAGACATAAGGGCAAAGACATCACAGTTCAGGAAGTGTTTGAGGCCGTTGGTGCTCATGCTGCGGGCCGGATGGATTTTGAAGAATTATGTGAGATTGAGCGCCATGCTTGTCCCAGTGACGGTGCCTGTGGCGGTCAGTTTACCGCCAATACCATGGCCTGTGTGGCCGAAGCCATTGGGCTGAGCTTGCCTTTGTCGTCCTCTATGCCCGCGCCTTTTCTGGACCGCGACGCGTATGGCGTTGCCTCCGGTCATGCGGTTGTTGATCTGATTGTTCGCAATCTGCGCCCGCGCGACATTTGTACGCGCGCGGCATTTGTGAATGCAGCGATCGTGGTGGCTGCCACAGGTGGCTCGACCAATGCAGCGCTGCATTTGCCGGCTATGGCGCATGAGGCCGGCATTGAGTTTACTATGAAGGATGTCGCCGACGCCTTCATGCTGACGCCTTGGATCGCCGATCTAAAGCCCGGCGGTCAATATGTCGCTAAGGACATGGGTGAAGCAGGCGGCATGCCGATGCTGTTGCGTGCGCTGTTGGATGAAAATCTGATCGACGGCAATTGCATTACCGTGACCGGTAAGACCTTGGGCGAGAATATCGAAGAGGTAACCTGGAATCCTGATCAAAAGGTCATTCACTCCGTCAAAAAGCCTTTGACTGAAAATGGCGGCGTGGTGGGCCTGTGGGGCTCTATGGCTCCAGAAGGGGCTATGCTGAAAATCGCAGGCCTTGCCAGTTTGACGTTCCGCGGTCCGGCTCGGGTATTTGATGGCGAAGAAGCTTGCTTTGAAGCCGTGTCCAATGAGGCTTTCGAGGCTGGTGAAGTCTTGGTAATTCGCTACGAAGGGCCTCGGGGCGGCCCTGGTATGCGCGAAATGCTATCCACTACAGCTGCACTCTATGGACTTGGCCGTGGTGGCGATGTCGCGCTCATCACAGATGGACGTTTCTCAGGAGCAACGCGCGGCATGTGTATCGGCCATGTCGGACCCGAGGCGGCCGTTGGCGGACCGATTGCTTTGGTCGAAAATGGCGATATCATCGCAATCGACGCTCAGGCCGGCACGATCAATCTTGAGGTTTCTGAAGAGGTCCTCACGGCCCGCCGCGCAGCGTGGAAACCCCGCAAAACCAACTATAATTCTGGTGCCATCGCCAAATTTGCCAAACTGGTTGGACCCGCTTATCTGGGCGCTGTAACCCATGAAGGGGCAGCCGCGGAAACCCACGTTTACGCCGATATCTAAGCCTTCAAGGAGCGGGCAAGCTCTGTGCCTTGACGGGCCAGGGCGTCTGCGCGCTCGTTCATAGGGTCACCTGCGTGGCCTCTAACCCAGCGCCAGTCTACCTTATGGGCTTTGTTAGCGGTTTCTAAGCGCTGCCATAGATCCGCATTGATGACGGGCTTGCCATCGGCTTTCCGCCATTGCCGTTTCTTCCAGCCGTGGATCCACTCCGTGATGCCTTGGCGGACATACTGGCTATCGGTGTAGAGAATGACGGGGCAGGGGCGCTTGAGGCTTTCTAGCGCCATAATCGCCGCCATAAGCTCCATGCGGTTATTGGTGGTCAAAGGTTCGCCGCCAAAGATCTCTTTCTCATTGCCATTGAACTGAAGAATAGCGCCCCAGCCACCTGGGCCAGGATTTCCTGAACAAGCACCGTCAGTATGTATTGTTACGGGTGAGGGCGTAGCATCTGTCATCGGAACTTTGTATGGAGGTTCTCCGCGACTTCAAACCCTTTTGACTGCGGCGTCGCATAAAGTCCTTGCCAAATCATATAAAGATATGTTTATATCTTCATGTTAGGATTGTGCATGGACAAGATCGTTGACATCGTAAGGGCAATTGGAGAACCGACGCGCTTGCGGATTCTGGTTCTGCTGGCACGTGGCGAATTGGCGGCTGGTGAAATGTCCACAGTCCTCAACCAAAGTCAGCCACGGGTATCTCGCCATTTGAAGCTCTTGGCGGAAGCTGGTCTTCTCGAACGTCGTCCTGAAGGTGCTTGGGTATTCTTTCGCTTGAAGACCGATGGTCCCGAAGGGCGCATCATTCGCACCATCTTGGATGAAGTCCCCCAAGATGATTTGGTGCTGGTGCGGGATCTAGAGCGTCTGGCACAAGTTCAAGCGCAGCGTGAAGAGGTCGCGCGCGCCTATTTCGAAACGGCTGCGGACGAATGGCATGCCTTGCGCCGTTTGCATCAGCCAGAAGCGCTGGTTGAGGCTCGATTGGTTGAAGCCGTCACGGGCCAACACTTTGGCCTCCATATTGATTTAGGGTCCGGGACAGGGCGAATGATTGAATTGTTCGCCCCACAAGCGCGCCGTGCGGAAGGCGTTGATTCCAGTCGCAAGATGCTGGCACTTGCCCGGGCACGCCTAGATGATACGGGCAGCGGTCAAGCTTCTGTCCGTCAGGCCGATATCTTGGGCCTTCCTTATGATGATGATTGCGCGGACTTGGTGACCATCCATCAAGTGCTGCACTATTTGCCAGAGCCCCAAGCCGCGATCAAAGAAGCGGCCCGCATCCTCAAGCCAGGGGGCACCCTTCTGATCGCAGACTTTGCGCCACATGCCTTTGAAGAGCTTCGACTAGCCCATGCCCATCGCCGCCTTGGTTTCGCGGATCAAGAAGTTACACACTGGTGTGAGCAATTTGGCTTGGTGGTGGAAGCTGTCGAGCATATTGCCCCCGACGCGGGTCAATCAGGCTTAGCAGTCACGTTGTGGAAGGCCAAACTCCCTATATCGCTCCCCGCATCCGCGATAAAAGAACGTTTAGAATCTAGGATTACATCATGAGCCAGCCCACGATTTCTTTTGAGTTTTTCCCGCCAAAGTCTGAGGCGATGGAAGCGAAATTGTGGGATGCGGTTTCACGCTTGGCACCCCTTACACCCGATTTTGTATCGGTGACATATGGTGCCGGTGGCTCCACGCGCGAGCGCACTCACCGTACCGTTAAGCGCATTTTGGACGAGACCAATTTGCAGCCCGCAGCGCATCTCACGTGTGTCGCGGCGTCGAAAGCGGAGGTCGATGAGGTGCTGCGGGAGTATTGGGCCGCAGGCGTGCGCCACATTGTGGCACTGCGTGGTGATCCACCAACGGGCGTCGGCACACGTTTTGAGCCTCATCCAGATGGCTATGTGAATGCAACCGAAGTTACCGCAGCGGCCCGTCGCATTGCAGACTTTGACGTGTCGGTCAGCTTTTATCCGGAGAAGCATCCTGAAAGCCCTAGCTTGCAGCATGACATCGACGTTCTGAAGGCTAAGATTGACGCTGGCGCAACGCGAGCGATTAGCCAATTTTTTTGCGACGCCGAAGTCTATTTGCGTTTCCGCGACGCGGCCGCCAAGGCAGGCATCACCATTCCGCTGTTGCCCGGCATCATGCCTGTCGGCAATGTTGCCGGCTATACGCGCATGGCCACCTCAACCGGCACCAGCATTCCTGCATGGTTTGCAGAAGCTTTTGATGGCCTTGATCATAGCCCTGAAGTCCGCGATATGGTCGCAGCCTCGGTTGCCGCCGACCTTTGCTTGAAGCTGCAAGCAGAAGGGGTGGACCGCTTCCATTTCTACACCCTCAACCGCGCAGAGCTGGCGCTTGCCACCTGCCGCCGGTTGGGCCTCAAAACGCCTGTCACCGAGAAGGATGCGGCATGACCCATTTTACGAGCCGCCAAGATCGTTTAGCCAAATTAGAAGCGATTGGCCTTGACCGTATCCTGATTTTAGACGGCGCAATGGGTACGATGATCCAGACGTTCAAGCTGGAAGAGGATGATTATCGCGGTGCCCGCTTTGCAGATCATGGCCACCCCTTAAAGGGCAATAATGATCTGCTGGTCATTACGAAGCCAGAGATTATCCTAGGCATTCATGAGGCCTTCTTGAAGGCAGGCGCTGACCTCATATCCACCAATAGCTTCAATGCGACCACCATTAGCCAAGCCGATTATGCACTTGAGCCATTAGCCTATGAGCTCAATCTAGAGGCAGCAAAGCTTGCGCGGCAGGCTTGTTTGGCGTTTGAAACTGCGGTTGCGCCAAAGGCTGTTGTTGGATCCATCGGACCAACAAACAAGACTTTGTCATTGTCACCCGATGTGAATGATCCAAGCTATCGTGCTGCTTCTTTTGATGAAATGGTGGTCGCTTATCGCGAGCAAACCTTGGGCCTACTCGATGGCGGCGTCGACTTCCTGATGGTTGAAACCATCTTTGATACTTTGGTGGCCAAGGCAGCACTTTATGCCATTGCAGAAGTATTGGAAGAGCGTGGCGAAGCCGTGCCAATCATGATTTCGGGCACAATCACCGACCGTTCGGGCCGCACCTTGTCTGGCCAAACCGTGGAAGCATTCTGGAATGCCGTTCGCCATGTAAACCCTTGGTCAATTGGCCTCAATTGCGCGTTGGGTCCCAACGAAATGCGCCCCTTCTTGGCCGAGTTGTCGCGCGTGGCGACTTGCAAAGTATCGGTCTATCCTAACGCTGGTCTGCCCAATGCCTTTGGCGGCTATGACGAAACGCCTGATGACATGTGCCACACCATGACGCCTTGGGCGCAAGAGGGCTTGGTCAATGTCATGGGCGGGTGCTGTGGCACGACACCAGACCATATCCACCACATCGCCCATGCCGCCAGCCATGGTAAGCCGCGTGTGGCGCCCGTAATCCAAACCGCCTTGAGGCTTTCTGGCCTTGAACCTTTTACCGCAGCAGCGTGATCGAGACCCCTTTGACCAATCCCTTTTCTAACTTCGTGATCGTCGGCGAGCGGACCAATGTGACTGGCTCTGCCAAGTTCCGTAAGCTCGTCGAAAATGACGATTACACGGCTGCTTTGGCTGTCGCGCTGCAGCAAGTTGAAAGCGGCGCCAATGTGCTCGACATCAATATGGATGCGGCGCTGATTGATGGCGTGAAGGCGATGACCACCTTCTTGAACTTGATTTCGGTCGAGCCTGATATCGCTAAAGTGCCTTTGATGATCGATAGCTCCAAGTGGGAGATCATTGAAGCTGGTCTGAAATGCACGCAAGGTAAGCCCATCGTAAACTCCATCTCGATGAAGGAAGGCGAGGCGCAGTTTTTAGCACAAGCTAAGAAGGTACGGCGCTATGGCGCGGCGGCCGTTGTCATGGCATTCGACGAACTGGGCCAAGCCGATACCGTACACCGCAAAGTGGAAATTTGTACCCGCGCCTATAATCTCTTGCGCGACAAACTCGACTTCCCGCCGGAAGACATCATTTTCGACCCCAATATCTTTGCGGTCGCGACTGGCATTGAAGAGCACAATGATTATGGTGTCGCCTTTATCGAAGCGACGCGCATCATTCGCGAAACCTTGCCACATGCCCATGTATCGGGTGGGGTTTCTAACGTCTCCTTCTCGTTCCGGGGTAATGAGCCCGTTCGCGAAGCCATGCATGCGGTCTTCCTCTATCATGCGATCAAAGCGGGCATGGACATGGGGATCGTGAATGCCGGCCAGTTGGCCGTCTATGATTCCATTGATCTGGAGCTTCGTGAGCGGTGCGAAGATGTGATCTTAAACCGTCGTGCCGATTCCACCGAGCGCTTGCTGGAAACAGCCGAAAACTATCGCGGCAAAGAAGGCCAAAAGGCAGCCGTCAAGGACCTATCTTGGCGTGAAGCCCCCGTGCGGGAGCGTTTGGCCCATTCGCTGGTGCATGGCATCACCGAATTTATCGTCGAAGATACAGAAGCCGCCCGCCTCGAAGCTGAGCGGCCGCTGCACGTAATTGAAGGCCCGTTGATGGACGGGATGAACGTGGTTGGCGACCTGTTTGGCTCTGGCAAAATGTTCTTGCCCCAAGTGGTGAAATCCGCCCGCGTCATGAAGCAAGCCGTTGCTCACCTTCTGCCTTACATGGAAGAGGAAAAGCTGCGGCTCGGTACGCAAGATCA
>JBEIEG010000153.1:0-6338 GCA_040383035.1 Hyphomonadaceae bacterium
ATCATCAAATTGTAATCGACCAGAGCCCTGAACCTGTAGCGACAAAACTTCTGCGGGCTCGCCCCACGCCAAGACTGGCGCTGTGGATTCCGATATCTGGGCGCGCGACCAATAAGGCACGACTTTTCCCTGATCCATCCGGGCAACGATGGAGCGATTGCGCAAAGTGGGGTCGAACTGGCCGAGATCAATCTCAAATAAATCAACCGGTCTGCTTTGGATTGGCTCCGAGTAATCAGGTGTCCTAACCCGAGACGCGGCCATGACCGGCTCATAATACCCTGTCAGTCGACCGACCTCGGTCGCCTCGGTTGCGACGCGCCAAGCCTGAAACTGGCTCTCCCAAAAGGTGCGGTCTTCAAGGCTTGGGTCGTCCGCCAAAGCGCAAACGCGCGCCCAATCGCCAACGCGGCCCGAATAGGTTGCTACTGCCGACAACAGCTGATCTTTGGGTCTGGCCTGAGAAATGGCACACGAACGAACAAGCGCGCGACGGGCAGCCCCCACATCCGTCTCTGCCCAATTAGGCAAACTCTCAAACGCCGCGGAACTAAACTGCAGCGGTACAATATCTATCGGTGCCGGAGGCGCAGCCGAGACAGTGGGCGGCGCAACCGCTGGACGCAGCGGGATTGCAGGCACCGGAACCGACGGCGCCGTGGCCGTTACCGGCCTAACCACGGGCGCAGGAGCCTGCTGTGACACTGGAACGGGCGCAGGTGGCGCTTCGACTGTGGCACAAGCTGTAAGAAGGACCGACATCAGGGATGATGCGGTCAATAAAGAATACATGCGCCGCATGGTTAGGCAGTCCGAACTGCGCTCAAAAGCCAATTTGGATCGCGCGCATCTATGGCACGTTCAAACGTCCAAACTTCATCAGCGGCACGCAGACCATCCCCGCCATCGGCCAAGTCAGATGAAAAGGCCACGTCAATACGTGCAATTTTGCCATCCAATTCGGCATCCACGATCTTTGCATCGCTCAAGCGAATGACTTCAATCTTGGCAGCACCGGCTGTACGCCGTTCATCCATCGAGGTTTTGTAAGCCTCAAACACGTCGGCATCGACCAAATCTTTCAAGGTCTGCTCATCACCCGCGCCATAGGCCGTTACAATCAACTCATAAGCCGACTTTGCGCCTTCCAGAAACGCTTCCGCGCTAAACCCGCGCTGGGCTGCCCCAATTGCTTTTAGGCCAGCCGCGCCAGGGCCATCATATTCCCGCGCAGGGAAGGTCAAAACCTTACCGCTATCGTCTGCAGTCTCGTCTCCAGCTGCCTTTTCTGAAGGCGTCTCAGGCATACCAAATCTGGGTTGTCGCATCGGAGGTGGCTCTGCACCACGATTTTGGCCAAGCACTTGGTATAAACGGCCAAGTACGAGAGCTGCCACAACGGCGAAGAAGACTATTTCCATGGTTTTCGATCCGGTCCCGCTTGGTTTTAAATGGCGGTCATAAACTCATATAGGATGCAATGATGCGTAAGTCAGCCACTTGGTTGCCGTAAAGGGCTGTTGCGTGCTAGCCACCACAGCTTCTGGAGATCAAGACATGACAGATGATACGGCCTCTGCGCCACTGGAAAACGGTTCTTTAGCGAATGGTGGGGCTGAAACTGCCCCTTCGGTCCGTGTTTTAGCCCAATATGTAAAGGATTTTTCGTTTGAAAATCCAAATGCGCCTAACTCCTTACGGGAAGGCGTACAGCCAAAAATCGATCTTCAATTAGACGTGAGCGCACGGGCGATGGACGAATCCGGCGTCTTTGAAGTGGATTTGAAGATCAATGCACGCAGCGACCGCGAGGGCCAAACCCAATTTATCATCGAATTGGTCTATTCGGGCCTGTTCCAATTCGCCAATATCCCCGGCGACGCTTTGGAGCCTCTGTTGCTGGCAGAATGTCCGAAGATCCTCTTCCCATTTGCCCGTCAGTTGATTGCTAATAACAGCCAAGCTGGTGGCTATCCACCCTTGATGCTAGACCCCATGGACTTTGGTGCGCTTTATGCCACCCAGCGTGTTGAGCGTTCAGGCGGTCAGCCCTCCTAAAGAGCCACGCAATTTTGATTCAATAGGATTTAAATGCGCTCTAGGCTGATTGTTGTCCACGATCGGTAAGGAACTTGTTCCAAACAGGTTCCTTACCCAGTGTGGCGATAAAGGTGCCGTGCGCCTCCAACTCTTCCAGCGTGGACAACAATTCTAAAGCTTGTAGGCGTTCTCGCTTGGGCAAGCTGGCTTTGGCTTCCAAAACACCTTCCGACGCTTGGATCTGGGTCTCAGCCGTCTTGGCAGGATCGAGAAAATCGAGCCGCCTTTCCCTGCCTCCCTTGAGTTCGAGGTAGACGGCCGCCAGCAATTGGGAGTCCAAAAGAGCCCCGTGCTTATCGCGCGCCGTCAAATCAATATTCAGACGCCGACATAAAGCGTCCAAAGAAGCCGGTGCGCCGGGATATTTTTTGCGTGCAATCAGCAAAGTATCAACGCAGCGTTCCTTTGGAATAAGCGATAGGCCCAGTCGCCCAAGCTCTGCATTTAAAAACCGGCGGTCAAACTCAGCATTATGAGCGACGAGCGGAGCATCACCGATAAAAGCCAACAATTCTTCAACTACTTCTGAGGCACCGAATACCGGCTTATCGGAGAGAAAATCGCCTGTTAGGCCATGAACCCTTACGACCTCGGCCGGCACATCGCGTTCAGGATTAATATAGCGGTGAAAGGTCGCCCCAGTGGGCACAAGGTCGATCAATTCAACGCAACCGATTTCGACGATCCGGTCACCTCTTTCGGGATCAGTTCCGGTCGTCTCGGTATCAAAAACGATTTCACGCATCTTTTTTTCTCGCCGTTTCGGCTGTTGGTTTGATCAATGCCTCATAAACCATCCCAACTTGTTTGCGCGCGGCGTCAAGACCCAAGCCGGTGTCGATGACAAAATCAGACTTCGACCGCTTAATTTCATCGGGTGTTTGACGTGCCAAGATGGAAGCGAACTTCTCTTCCGTCATACCAGGACGGGCCAGAACTCGGGCCCGCTGCATCTCAGCTGGGCAGGACACTACGATCACGGCATCCACATAAGCTTCACCGCCTGTTTCAAACAGCAAAGGCACATCGACGATGAGCAAGGGCACACCCTGTTCACGCGCAGCAGCCAAAAAGTCAGCGCGATCTTTGCCGACTAAGGGGTGCACAATAGCTTCGATTTGCTTGAGAAGCCCTGGCTCTTGAAGAATTTTGCTCGTCAAAATGCCGCGGTCGACCCCGTTAGCTCCTATCGCATCAGGAATTAAAGCTTGTAGGGGCCTGATGGCTGCTCCGTCTGGTGCATAAAGACGATGAACAGCCGCATCGGCATCCCAAATAGGAACGCCTAACTCCTTAAACATGGCCGACGTGGTCGATTTACCCATGCCGATCGAACCTGTCAGCGCAACAATCTTCATGCGGAGAACGCCTTCTCTAAGGTTCTCAGGCCATCTTTAACATCTGGCAGAACGCCAAACCAATGCTGAAATGCCAAAGCACCTTGACCAGCTAACATGCCCAACCCATCGAAATGCCGCCGCTTTGCAGCCTTGGCGCTCTCCAGATAGGCGGTCATACGCGGCGAATAAATGGTGTCATAAATGATCGCCTCCGATCGCGTTGGCGAAAAATCCGGAGAAAAAGGCGACTGATTGTTGAGGCCTTGGCTGGTGGCATTAATGACAAGACCTGCACCTGCCAAATGCTGTGGCAAGTCCTGCCACGTTCCGACGTGAATTTGTTGGGGATTTAGGTCGTTTGCAATCTTCTGAGCTCGGTCTTGATCACGATTGATGACGCAAATGGTAGTTTGGCTATGCGCGGATAGAGCCGCAAGAATAGAGCGGGCTGCCCCGCCGGCGCCCAGAACCACAATATGTCCGGGAGAGTCGCGCCAGTTAGAAGCCCGCGCGTCCAGATCAACAACCAGACCGTCGCCGTCCGTGTTGTTGGCATCGTACCCGCGGCCAGCTCGGTCCAAACTTAGGCAATTAGCAGCGCCAACCAATTTCACCCGGTCAGATTGACGCAATGCCGCCTGTGCCGCGCGTTCCTTGAACGGTGTTGTGATGTTCAGCCCACACACATCGCTAGCGGCCAAGCCTTGAAGGGCCGCCTCAAAGTCTGCCAGCTCAACAGGAAGTGCGACATAAAGCGCGTTAAATCCGTGTGCTTGTATCCAAGCGTTTTGCAAAACCGGTGACATGGAATGCCGCACCGGATTGCCCAAGACCGCATAAAGCTCGGTCGATCCGCTAATCTTCAAGTTGGGACCTCCCCATGCAGACGCAAGAAGGCTAGGACCTCTAATAACGGCAGGCCGAGGATTGAAAAAAAGTCTCCCTCAACCTTCTCAAACAATTGTACGCCAGGGCCCTCAAACTGATAACAGCCGACACTTGCAAGCGCCTCTTGACCATAGGAAGTCAGATATGAGCGCAAGAAATCATCCGAAAAGGCCCGCATGGTTAGTTTTGGGCTCGTTACTAGACGCCAGACAGGTTGACCATCTTTTGCGATAACCGCTGCGCATTCAAGGGTGTGTGTTTTGCCGCGCAATTGGCTGAGGCGTTCAAAAGCCTCGTCCAGTGTTTCGGCCTTGTCAAAGGAATGGCCTTCAAATGAGAGGATTTGGTCACAGCCGAGGACAAAGCCCCGCCGTCTTTGTGAAACCTTCAACGCCTTAAGTTCAGCGAGTTTATCTGCTTGATTGCGCGGACTAGCCCCTTCAGCCCGCATCGCTCCTTTTACGGCATCTTCGTCTACACCAGATCCAATAGCCTCAAAACGAATGCCGGCTTGCGTGAGGAGATGGCGACGAATGGTGCTGGTAGAAGCGAGCGTTAGCATGGCTATTTTGCATTCCGGTCTGTAAGCAGGTTCAAAATGGCGGCCGAGGTTTCTTCAATTGAACGTCGTGTTACATCGATTACGGGCCAATTCTGACGTTCAAACAAACGGTTGGCATCCGTAATCTCTTCGCGCACCGCATCTTCATCAACATATTCACTGGTCGCATCGGCATTAAGCGACAAAAGCCGGTTACGGCGAATGGCAATCAACCGATCAGGCGAAACCCGCAACCCAACAACCAATGGCTTATTGAGTTCTAACAGCGCTTGAGGGATTGGCGCTTTTGGCACCAGCGGGAAATTCCCTGTTCGAATACCACGGTTGGCGAGATAAATTGACGTTGGCGTTTTTGAGGTCCGACTGACGCCCACAAGCACCACATCCGCTTGATTGAACTCATGTACCATTTGGCCGTCATCATGGGCCATTGTGTAGTTAAGGGCGTCAATCCGACGAAAGTAGTTTTCGTCCAATGCTTGCTTAGAGCCTGTCTTTTCACCGGCGCGCATTTTCAGATGATGCTCCCACATGGTGAGAACTTGATCTAAGAGCGGTAGTGCTGGAATGCCCAAGTGCTTGCAATGATCAACCAAAACATCGCGGAGATCATGCGCGGCTATCGTGAACAGGACCACACCGGGGAAGGACTCAATCTCAGCCAAAACCCGGTCGAGTTGGCGGCGAGAGCGCACCAAATAATAAGAATGCTCTAAAGGCGTCACGCCTTCAAATAAGGGCGCAACGGCCCGCAAAACGGCGTTAAGCGTTTCGCCGGTGGAGTCAGACACCAAATGAACGTTTAGAAAAGTGGAAATGCGCATAGAAAAGCTGTGACCGACGAACCATTTCGGATCAAGGTCTTCATACATTTTAAGACCTAACTTCTTTAGGTCTGACCAAAAGGTACCGATAGGTGGACCAGTTTACCCCGGTAAGGCTGTTAACAACTTGTTAAAAAAGCTTAATGAATCTCTAAGAAACGCGGTTAATTTTGTATGAATGTGCGACACAAATTGCTGCATGGGAAGTACTAGGGGATAAAGCCTCTGGAACTTTTCTCGAACATCCACAAGGCTGGTAAGCTGTTGAGACAAGCATCCCCATTGTGGGTAAATCTTTGATGCTATCTAGAGCAATCGCATGATTTTCGGTACTTTTCGGATCGGATGCGCTGTGGAAAAAACAGGGGCAAAAGCTGATAAACAGCTTGAGAAATCCTGTTAGGTCATGCAGGTGACTTCTAAGGATCAGTCTATCCACCGTACTACTATCTACTGATTCAAGAATCTAAAATATATAAGGGAAGGGGAGCCCGCCATGGGTGAGGGAGCAAAGGGTCACAACAGCGCATTGGTTCGCACCCTCCTAGGTGAACAGCAAGCACATCCACCGATCTGGCTGATGCGCCAAGCGGGCCGCCATTTGCCGGAATATCGTGAACTTCG
>JBEIEG010000154.1:0-6288 GCA_040383035.1 Hyphomonadaceae bacterium
ATGTCAAAGCAAAGTTGAAACGTCATTCCTTGCGCAAAGTAGACGTGTCACTATTGTCCGCAAAACGAGCAGGGGCAGGAGCGCGTAGACCCCAAATATCGCAGCGCTCGTGCCCCTGCAGCTCAGTTAGGCGCGCTTTTTCATTTGAGCAAACTTGTCCGTCCTAGCCTTCATGATTCCTGTTTTCTGATGACTTCGCTGCGGTCCAATCCGATCAGGCTTCAAGGGTTCGCGACGCGCTTGTTCTGCCTGAATGTACCTCAACGCCTCGCTCAGTCGCTTGTTGTCCACAATGGCGGCAGGATCGACCCGTTGCAGCTTATCAATAGCACGATAGGGAAGGGGGATGTTGCGCCAGTGAACTTCCAAACGACCATCAGGGAAATCCAAAACCTCAATGTCCTGGCCGGCTGCGTGTCTCGCTAATTCGCAGTCTTCAATCACAAGCTGCATACGGTTATAATGGACCACCAGATTGGCGGTCATACGCCGCTTGGATCGCCAACATAGCAGCAAGTCAAGACTATCAGAATCGCGCAAGCAGCGATGCAAGTCATTTGGATTGGCGGCTGGCTTGGCAAAGCGTGCATTCCAGATGGCAATGAACTGCGGCACAAACGCGTTGGCGGCAGTCATATCATTGATGCCCGCCAGCCTCATTTCTTTAACCAAGCGGTCCTGCAAAGTCTTATTGGCGCGTTCAACACGGCCTTTCGCTTGGCTGGAGTTCGCGCAAATAATCTCAATATTAAGGCTCTGCAAAGCCCGACCGAATTGCGTCAGACCATCACCAGCACGCTTGTCCGCACCGGTCACGCGAAAAATCGAATGCTTATCAGAGTAAAATGCAATCGGGCGGCCATGTTGTTCCAAGTAGCCCCGTAACGCGTCAAAATAAGCAAATGCGCTTTCGGAAACGGCAAACATCAACTGCATCAATCGTCCAGTGGCATCGTCAATGAACACCAACAATGAGCACTTTGGACCGCGGCCTTCAAACCAATCATGCTCAGAACCATCGATCTGGATCAGTTCTCCCAAATGCTGTCGGCGATAGCGCGGTTGATGCAAACGAGCTTTGCGTTGCGAGCGCGTTGCCCAAAGCCCAGCTTGGTTCATCCACGCCCTCAAAGTCTCACGGGAAAGAGCAATCTGGTGGCGCTCCGCAAGCTTCTCAGCCGCCAAAGTTGGTCCAAAATCTCGATAGTGCAACTCGATAAGCCGAAGCGCTTCAGTGCGGACCGCTTCGCAGATCCTATTGTTCGAGGGTTGTCCGCGCTTCTGACTGGCCAAGCCTGGTGCACCAAGTAACTCATACCGCGACTTAAGCCGGAAGACTTGACGCCGACTGATACCCATCAATCCAGCAGCATGATCAATGCCTATCTGGCCACGCGTCAATCGCGCTACAATCTCCAATCGACCAAGTTCGCGCTTGCTCATAACCACCAATCCCATGACACCCATCCACATCTATCTCAAAATGAGAGGGTGACACATCTACTTTGCTAAAGGGTGACATTATCGCTTTGCGCGTACATCATAAATTCGCATAATAAGTATTATGGGACAAAATGATTTGATTGGGGAGACGAGCGTCCAGAGCTTGTCGAATTGCTTCTAAGCTGAACTACTCGACCTTGTCCCTTTAATCGCTGCTTGCAGGTCACGCAGACCGGGACCAACAAAGAGTAGTCCCATCATGAGGAGTGGCGAAACCAAATAACCCCAGTAAAAATTATTGGGGCGGCCCGTAATTGCAAAGGCCAGCATGTAGCCTAACAGGAGCAGGAGCACGAACAAGCTTGCTTCTGATCGCCAACACAACCACCCGAATAAGCCGACCACGATGATCGGATAGCCGACAAGCTGAGGAAGCTCTACCAGCGGCAAGGCTTGCCACATAAAGCTGAGCGCCGCGGCAGGTCCGCCCAGCAACAGCCAAGCCTGTGACTTTGGGTCGTTCGGCAAAACCACTTCGGCTACCGCTTGAAAGTGCAGATAAACGCCTGCAAAGAACAGGAGGATTACGGCCGACCACGCGGCGGTCTCGACCCAGCGGCGCTGAAAGAGTGCAAAAGCCGCCATCAGCAAGACAAACGGCAAGGCCAATTCTCTTAAGGCTAACGCACATGCTGCTACCAGTAGGCTCGGCAGCCAATTGTTGGGCCGGTAGAGCCCAATCGACAACGCAATCAGTGCCCCAGCCCAAATCTCATGCAAATAAATCGCCTCGCGGACGAGAATTGGCGACAGACCCGCCGCCAACAGTCCGATGAAACCTACGCGCCGCCAAGCAACGACTTTTTGTTCGACGAGTTTCCGGTACCACACATAAAGGACTGCTAGGCCAAGTGCGAGTTCCAAGACAAAGCCCCAGGTCTTGCCCAGGCCTGCAAGGATCAGCGCCAATGTCGGCGGCCGTACTGTGACAAAGGGCTTTAGCGGATAGCCACGTTTCCTTTGTTCATCTGCGGCAACAGCGTAATAATTTTCGCCTGCCTGCATCCTCCCAACAATCGCCTTATACAAGGCAAGGTCCGCTTCGGCTTCGCCGCTCTTCCCGGCCTTTTGCTCGGACTTAGGTGCAGATACGGGTTGTACAGGTGAATGGACGGCGTGCCACAGGCTGGCAAGGATCAGTGCCAAAAGCAGACCGAGAACCCATTTTGCGCCCTTGGCCGAAATCGTAGCAAAACGTGATGCCTCAGGCATTATTTCCGCCAAGTCACGAAGGATGATGCCGCGAAGTTCCAGACAGCGCCAACCACGACGCCTGCCATCCCTGCGAGCCACCATTGGCTATCCATCTGATGAACCCAATTGCCGATCCCGATATTGGCTACGGCACCAACGGCAGAGACGAGGTAGAAACTGAGTAGACCTGCCAGCATCTTCCAACCCTTCAGCCTTCTGTCGCGATAGGTGAAGCGGTTGTTGAGGTAGAAGTTGAACGCAATGGCGGTGGCAACTGCCGCAAATTGTCCGTTAAGGAAAGTCGCACCCAGAGCAAGCGCAGTGCCGAGCACGGACAAATGGACGGCGACGCCCAAACCGCCAACCGCAAGGAAGGAGACAAGCCGTGTTGGGATAAAACGCCCAATTGTTTTGTCGATCAGCAACGAAATATATTCGAGCGCAATCATGCTGTCGGCTTTGCTTTCGCCGTTCAGCCGCGAACGGAAGACATAAGGCACTTCGGTAATGCGCGGCGGTGTCGGCAGCGAAGCTACAATGTCGAGAAGGATTTTAAACCCAACGCCAGACAGGCGCGGCAACGCGGCCATCAAAGTCTCACGTTTAATCGCCATGAACCCGCTCATCGGATCAGAAATGGGAACCCGTAAAAGCTTCTGACCCAGCCAGGTCGCACCTTGGGAGGCTCGGTGGCGCAGCTTGTTCCACTCCCCGACGCTACCGCCTTTGGCGTAACGTGTGCCAATCGCAATGTCTGCTTCATCACTTTCGATGGCGGCAATCATTTTGGGTAAGGCCGTCTCATCATGTTGAAGATCACCGTCCACAACGGCGAGGATTGGGGCAGACGTGGCCAACATGCCTTCGACAACGGCACTTGAAAGCCCCCTCCTCCCAATACGGTGGACGACGCGCACGCGTGTGTCCTTTTGTCCAATTTTGCGGACGAGGTCTGCGGTTCCATCTGGTGAGTTATCGTCGACAAAAATCGCTTCCCAATGATAGGCGGCGAGTGCGATGGAAAGCTTGTCCAGCAAAGGCACAACATTGCCTGCTTCATTGAAGGTTGGAATGATGACGGCAAGCTGTAATGGGGTGGCGACATCAGCCAACTCCGCTTCCTCCGGACGCACCAGTTGCATCAACATACCAAGAACCCCAATCCGATAATCTTTAAAGTCCAGATACGTATAGCCGCCGTAGGGTTAATGGCTCGTAATCCAAGCGGTGTTTTCAACTAACGACTTGGCACGAAAGGTCAGCAGAGTGCGTATGATCGAAAAAATCGGGCAAGCGGAAAGCTAAGTTTCTATCATGGAGCCATTTTCCTTGGCCCTCCCCTGCTCTTAAAAGTTCAAAAGGGTGACAGAGGGCGGCGGCATCTTCTAGAGTGGCGCGATCCACGCATTCACGCAGGGAAGGCTATTACATGAGACGGGCAGCCATCATTAGTCCAGTACGAACCCCGATTGGCAAGTTCCTTGGCGGGCTTAGTTCGGTTCCTGTTGAAACCCTCGCGGCTCATGTGGTCAAAGCGGTTGTGTCGCGTAGCGGTATCGACCCGATGTTGATCGAAGATGTCGTTTTCGCGCAAAGCTATGCCAGTGGCGAAACGCCCTGTGTTGGACGCTGGGCCGCTTTGGCGGCGGGTTTGCCAATTGAAGTGCCGGGCATTCAAGTGGATCGCCGATGTGGCGGGGGTCTTCAGGCATTGGCCAATGCCGCCATGATGGTCCAAACCGGTGCTGCCGATGTCGTGCTGGCTGGTGGCGTCGAGAGCATGAGCAATGTTGAATTTTATACCACTGCCATGCGCGGCGGCGCGCGCGCCGGCAGCGTCACCTTGTATGATCGATTAGAGCGGGGCCGTGAGCGGTCACAGCCGGTCGAGCGCTTTGGTGTGATCCCCGGTATGATCACGACGGCCGAAAATCTCGCAACCGACTATGCGATCAGCCGGGAGGCTTGTGATGAATTTGCCGCCGAAAGTCAGGTGCGTGCGGCACGCGCGTGGGCCGAAGGGCGATTTGACGACGAGATAGTCGCTATTCCCATTCCCCAGCGCGGCGGCGAGCCCATCCACTTCACAATGGACGAGGGCATTCGGGCCGATACCACCGCCGCTTCGCTGGCAAAGCTCAAGCCGATGGTGGCAGGCGGGGTCTGTACAGCAGGTAATTCGAGCCAGCAAAATGATGCGGCCTCTGCCTGTCTTGTCGTGGCCGAAGATCGCTTGGCCGAACTTGGCCTAGAACCATCCGCCTTCTTTGTCGGGTGGGCAGCAGCGGGGTGTGAACCCTCGCGCATGGGGATTGGCCCCGTCCCTGCCGTCCACAAGCTGTTCGCCAAGACAGGCCTTTCGTGGGGCGACATGGGTCTTGTCGAACTCAATGAAGCCTTCGCGGCGCAAGTTCTGGCGGTTCTAAAAGGCTGGGATTGGGATGACCGTTCTATACTAAACGTCAATGGCTCAGGTATTTCGCTAGGCCATCCCATCGGGGCGACGGGCATGCGGATTATGACCAGTCTGGTGCATGAGATGCAGCGCAGACAAGTCCGCTATGGCTTGGAGACGATGTGCGTTGGCGGCGGCCAAGGCATTGCCGCGATTTTTGAGCGTGCTTAATGCCGACTGATGCCGATTAGAAATTGGCCGTGCGAATGGCTCCGCCATCAATTCGGAGATTGGTCCCGGTGATGTAAGAGGCTGCAGGGCTGAGCAGGAAAAGCGCGGCCTTTGCCACTTCGTCTGGTGTACCATGACGGCCAAGCGCAGGCAGGCGGGCCGCAGCCTCAAACAGCTTGGGATTACCTTGTTTAATCGTGTCCCATGTTCCGCCTTCAAAGAAGATCGGTCCGGGCGAGACCGCATTGACGCGAATGCCTCTATTGCCCCACCGTGCCGCAAGTTGGCCGGTATAATTGATCAAGCCTGCCTTCATCACGCCATAGGCCAATTCGTCGGGCGGCAAATTGCTTAACACCGAAGCGATGGATGAAATGAAGAGAAGCGCGGGCTCGTGCCCGGACTTCAAATGCGGATAGGTGGCTTCTGCCAAGCGCGCGTGTTGCAGAAAGTCGGTCTCAAAGCTCTCGCGCCACCACGTCTCATCATGGCCGCTCAGTCGCGTGGAGACATTGGATACCACGCCGTCAACGCCACCCAATTGCGCAGCCGCCGTTTGCACCCAAGCTTGAAACGCGGCTGCGTCGCGCACATCTAAGGCTTCGCAGAATAAACGGTCTTGCCCTGCCCCGAGGTCGCTGGCGAGACGGTCGAGCCCAGCCTGTCCGCGCGCGCACGTGGCGACGATCGCCCCTTCGGCCAGCGCATGGGTGACGATGGCCCGGCCTAAGCCTCGGCTGCCGCCGGTGATCAATAAACGCTTCCCTTTAAGTCCTAGATCCATCTTGGCTATCCCTTTTTAATACTAGCGCGCCATACATCCACCATCGACGGGCACGATGGTGCCTGTCATGAACGAGGCCTGATCAGAGATCAGGAAAGCAAAGACATTGGCGATCTCTGCTGGCTCCGCATAGCGGCCCATAGGCACGCCTTGTGTGAAGATCGGGCGGGCTGCTTGTGGG
>JBEIEG010000155.1:0-6283 GCA_040383035.1 Hyphomonadaceae bacterium
CTGCAACTTTGGTCATGTTTTCCTCGCCCACCTTGATGTGTTCATTTTGCTGGCACCCTAACCAAACTCCATCTGCTGGGAAGTTGTTTTTATGTCGCACTGCAGTCTAATGTGACAGGTCACCACCTTTCGGATTTTTGCAAGAAAGTAAGAGCCATGTCCAAGACCTCCCGTCGTGAAACTTTGTTGGGCTTGGGCCTCGGCCTAACGGGTACACTGTGCCTACCCGAAACCGGTATCGCCAAGGGCCGCCGTGTCTTGAAAGCTGGGGCAGTTGCAACGGCAGATACCCCTTCGGCAGAAATTGGCATCCAAATCCTTGAGGCTGGCGGCAATGCGGTCGATGCCGCGGTCGCCATCGGTTTTGCACTTGCCGTCAGCTATCCCGAAGCGGGTAATATCGGCGGCGGCGGCTTCATGACCCTTGTCATCCAAGGCAAGCCCTATTTCCTCGACTATCGTGAGACAGCACCTGCCAAAGCCAAGGCTGATATGTATTTGAACGCAGAAGGCAATGTTCGGCCCGGCAGCACGGTGATTGGCAATTTGGCGGCGGGAACGCCCGGAACTGTGGCCGGCCTTTATGCCGCCCATCGCCGGTTTGGAAGACTGCCCTGGGCCCGTGTTGTTGGGCCCGCCATCGGCTTGGCGCGGGAAGGGTTCACCCCGCCAGCTCAAATGATCCGCATCTATCAAGAAGCCTTCGCAGACCTAGGGCGCGATACGAATTTGGGCAGCTATTTTGGCACGATGACAGAGGGTAAGACTTTTACCCAGCCAGACCTTGCCAACACCCTTGAGGCGATTGCGCAACGCGGCCCTTCAGCTTTCTATCAAGGCCGCGTCGCCACTCAAATCGTTGCACAAATGAGCCGGGGCGTCGAGAAAGGGCTTATCAGTCTAGCCGACCTTGAAGCCTATCGTCTGGTTTGGCGTGCAGCCCTGACATCCAAATGGCGTGGTTATGAGGTCGTCAGTGCACCACCGCCCAGCTCGGGCGGCATTGCTCTGCTGCAGTTATTGCGCATGAAGGAGGCGCGGTCGGATTTGTTTGCAGGCGTTGCGCACAATTCCGCTCAATACATCCATTTGCTGGCGGAATTGGAAAAGCGCGTGTTTGCCGATCGCGCTGTTTATCTGGGCGACCCGGATTTTGTCGAAGTGCCCGTCTCGCGATTGTTGGATGCGGACTATATCAAGGCGCGGGCCGAAAGCGTGCAATCAGAGTTTCCATCGCCAACGGAGCGAATTCGCCCCGGACTTGAGAAGCCACAGACCACGCATTACTCCGTCGTGGATGCCGACGGCAATGCGGTTTCTAACACTTACACGATCAATGGTTGGTATGGCTCAGGCGTCGTGGTTGAGGGTGCGGGCTTCCTTCTCAACAATGAAATGGACGACTTTTCAGCAAAGCCCGGCGTTGCCAATCAGTTTGGCGTGGTGGGCGGTGATGCCAATGCGATCCAGCCTTTCAAACGCCCCCTGTCATCGATGACGCCAACCATCTTAATGAAGAATGGTGTGCCTGCGATGGTATTGGGTTCGCCTGGAGGGTCGCGCATCATTACGACCGTTTTCCAAGTCCTGCTGAATGCGCTGGACTATAAGATGCCCTTAAAAGCTGCGGTGGATGCCCCGCGCTATCACCACCAGCTTCTGCCAGAAAACACCATTTACACTGAACCCTATGCGCCAGCACCCTCAGACCTGAAGCAAGAGCTTGAGCGCCGTAATTATATGATTGAGGCGCAAAACTATAATGGGGACGTGGCGGCCATTCAGGTTACGAATGGTCAACCCCTTGTGGCGCCTGACCCGCGTGCACGCGGCGCTGCGCGGATTACGCGGCACTAGAGGATCGTTTTAGCGAGCCGTCCGCTGTTGAACATGAAGCAGCTCAGCCAGTTCTTTGGCACGGTCGATTGCGACGACGACACCATCGTCAGCTTCAATTTCAAACAGACGTTTTAGCATCCGCGACAGCACCATCGCATCGCTGGGCGCGAGCGGGCCCAAACGTTTCATGGCGTTGCGTATGACGCGCAGAACCGGCTCACTTGGAAGGTGGGGCGTGGTACCGTCGAGAGCGGCTGAGCCAGAGACGGACTGGTTGCGATGGTTATCATTAACCGTCGCGGCAAGCGAAAGGATGGTCATATCAAGTTCCAGAAACAAATAGACTAAGGCTAGATTGAAGTTGCAAAAGCTTGGCCGTGCTGGTCATGGTTGCAAATTGAGGGATGAGGCGCATAGCCGCGTGGGCAATCGAAAGCGATGACTCATGGGATTCGGCGGCGCCGTGTGACACGGCATCTGCAACCAAGGTCACAGCAACACCCAAGTCGGCGGCGGCAACCGCGGTTGAAAGGCAATACGGCACCAAAGAGCGACCAATTAGGATTAACTCTTCGGTCTCACTCATGACCAAGAAGTCACGAAGAGCAGAGGAGGACAGTGCCGAGGGGCCCCGGCATTGGAAAACCGGCTCATCAGGTTCGGGTCGCAGACTCGCAATTGGATTTGGGGCACGATCTTGGCGATACACGTGGACAATCCGCCAGCGCTGCTTTCGAGCCGTTGTCAGGATCAGGGCACTATTGTGAATGCAGGTTCGCCAAGAGGCAGGTTCTTCCGACACATGTCCGTCAACAACGAGATCGCTACAGAGCAGAAGTGGAGGTGCGTGATTTTTGGGGCCCGGATACGCGAAACTGTGGGAATACATGGTTAGGCTTGCCTTGCTGTTCGCAATGGAATCAATCTGTTGTTGGATCGGTCTAGGACGCCAGGATGATCCCATTCGCCTTCTGGTCGCAGAAGGATCATGGGGTCAGTATCCACATGGATCGCCTCTTCATGTTTCGGAATGAATTTTTCAACTTCGACATATTCATGGTCGGAAAAGGCTAAGTTCGTACGTCCGGACCGTGGGTTTACCCCACAAGCACGCTGCCAAAGACCGACGATTGAAGGCTCAACATGGCCAAGTGCATGGCCATAACCCTTCTTGGCACCTAGCTCGAAAGAGGCGTCAAGGAGGGCAGCTCCCAACCCAGATTTTCGATAGCGGGGCAGGACAGCAACCCGTTCAACTTTGAAAAAGCCAGCAAACCACCGAAGTCGGACACACCCAACAGGCTCCCCATTCAAACGGGCGATAAGATGGGTCGCGCCTGCAAAGTCATTGCCGTCAATTTCTTCATCATAAGGGCAGGACTGTTCGTGCATATAGGCAATCGCGCGCAGAGAAATCACTTGCATGATTTCATCCAATCGATGGGCAACGCAAATTTTCCAATTGGGTCCATTACTGGGGACGATGCGCTCGGGTACACTGGTTGTCGGAATCATGCAGCACCTCTAGTTTGTAAGAAGAAAGCTTCAGCTTCCTGATGGGAGGGCATCCTTAGGGTGCCAATTTTGCTTCCCTCCACCTCGGTCAAGTTCATGCGCCCCTTAAGAAGTCTTGCGCCATCATCGGTGACAGCGCGCATGTACCAGTCTGTTGTCGGGATGATATGTTCGGAAATGAACATGCCGAGATTCACCAGAAGGCGGGCCGCCTCATGCCGCGAGACGGCAATCCCCCAACCGAAAATCCCGGCCGGCTCCTCTTCGTAGGAACAAATATGTTCTGGGTCGGGGCTTATGGCGTTGAACGCATCAGCTAGAACGGCCTGATTGCCGATAGTCGTGAGTGGCACCACACCCAAAAGGCCGCAAAGTGGGCTTGAATCGTCAGCATCAGGTTCGTCGCTCAGCCCGGCATGGGTCACCCCAAGAAGGCCCAGCTTCGTGCGATTATAGACCCAAGCCATGGTTTCCAAGCTGGCGAGCGGCTCTCCAACCAAGCCGACTGCCAACGAGCGCGCCTCAATTAAGCGCGACCCCGAGAGGGCATGGACGTTAAAATCAGCTGCCGCACGCGCAATGCGCTCAAGTGTTGTGCGGCCCTGCATTGGACTTCGGACTTCGAGATTGGTGCGCGTGAACCTGTGCGACATGGGATCTAGTTTAGCGGCCCTTCTAGCGATCCTATTTGCCAAACCCTTCGCATCGTAAATGGCCATTTTCGGGCCAGATCCATGGCTTTGGCTACCAATTGGTCGCTGAAATATACTTACTCAGCAAAAAAAGCTTGGGGAGCCGGAATAATTGCAATACAGTGACTGCTTACTTGAGGGGACCCTACTTGAAGGAAGTCGTCCGCCACCGATCAGACCTTTCTGATCTTCACGTTTTTTATGCGGTCGCTGTCTGCGGCGGGCTGAACGCGGCTGCGCGTAGCCTTCGGGTTGACCCCTCAACAGTCTCACGAGCTCTCGATCAATTGGAAGCCCGGCTGAATACCCGCCTGGTGCGGCGAACCGCTCAAGGTGTCGTGCTGACGAAGGCGGGGGAAACGGCTTTAGCGAGGGTGCGTACCATCGAGAGCCAGATTGAGGAGATGGAACGGGAGGTCCTTGATTCCGAGGCAACTGCTCCGGTTGGCGCGGTTACATTGTCCTGCTCAGATGGTGTTGGTGCCTATCTTTTAACACCGGCGTTGACTCACTTGTTACGGGAAAATCCAAAGTTGGACATACGGTTGGATTGCGGGCTTTGGCCCAATAATCCAATGGAAGCGGACGCGGAGATTTCTCTTGTTTTCAATGCTGAACCCGTTCCAGGCTATGTATCAAAGCCAGTAGCCTATTTTCACTATGCCCTATTTGGGACGCAGGCTTTCTTTGAGCTTTATGGTACACCCGACAGCCTTGAAGACGCGCTTCGGCATCCTTTCTTACACCATACCGCACAGAACCTAACCGGAAATATGCCGCGGAAAGTTCCCGCTTTTCAGGATTTGGCGCGCAGACGCGTCGAAACCAATTCCAGCGCCGCTGTTGTTGAGGGTGTTTTGGCCGGGATCGGGCTGGCGGGCATGCCAACAGTTCTAGCGTCCGTTTACCCGGAATTGGTCATGGTGGGTGAAGCCCTAGAGCCGTTAGAGTTGAGCCTTGTCTATCATCGCGACATTGAACGAATCCCTCGGATCAAAGTTGTTCTGAAGTGGTTAGAGGCCGTTTTCGACCAGAAAACCAAGCCTTGGTACCGCAGGGAATTCGTTCCGCCGCGTGACTTTGAACCCTTTTTGGGGGAAGAATCGCCTAACCTGCCGCTCGGAGCAGGCAAAGTTACCGAGAGGGCACCTGCACAAACACAGGTGCCAAAACGTCGTATCGCCACATCTGGTGCTTAAGTTTGTAGTAATGGAGTATGTGAAGTGTCCGTAAAAGAGAACGTAAACCCCCGTAAGGCCGATGACCTCGATCATTTTGTTGCTCAACGAGTTCGTCGGCAACGTGATGCTGTCGATATGACTCAAGACCAACTTGCCCAAGCCTTGGGCATTTCTTTCCAGCAGCTCCAAAAATACGAGCGCGGCGTCAATCGGATTTCCGCGTCGCGTTTGTTCCAGATTTCCTGTGTTTTGGGTGTCGGGCCTGAGTATTTCTACGAAGGGGTTGATTGCTCTCAATATGGGGTAACCCCAAAGTCAGAGCGTGCTGAGGGTCCACAATCGTCCATCCTGAGCCTGATTGCTCAGAACCCAGATGCTACAGACCTGGTCATCGCGTTTGCGGCGATTAAGTCGTCCAAGCAACGCCAGAAGGCAATTGATCTGGTAAAGCTACTGGCAGATTGACCATTTTGCGGTGGCGTTTACGACCACTAGGTCGTGACGCCACCTTTAGGTCTAGACACAACCTTGGCGTGACATCATACTGAGCCTTATTAAAGTAAGATTTGTATAGATGTCTGATACGTTCGATTTTACGCAAAAAGAGCGTCCAGCCTCGTTTGGACGCTTAGTCCCAATTCTCTTAGCGCTGCTGGCCACTGGCGGTCTCATTTACTGGTTTGCTAAACCAAAGCCAGACATTCGCTATGCGCGCAATGCGTCCATTATCCTAAGTCAGATCGAGCCGGGCGGTGACGCCAAGGTGAAGCTTGAACGAGGCGCCGAAGTCAGCGTTATCCGATCTAAGGATCTGAACGGCTGGGCCATGGTCTTGGTCCCGCCTTCAGATAAGGGCTTCATTCGTTTGGCTGAGATCGATTCCGATCGCAGGCCGGTGCTAACCGGGGCCTACAAAGCCAAGGCGGTACAGAAAGCGATCACCTTGCGGGAGGAGCCCAATCCCGCCGCGCAGCAGGTTGATGAGATTCCCATCAAAACCATGGTGCAGGTATGGGGCTATACCGCAACGCCAACCGGAAGCTGGGCCGAAATCAC
>JBEIEG010000156.1:0-6271 GCA_040383035.1 Hyphomonadaceae bacterium
GACCAGACGGATTTGAGAAAAGCCAGTACCGGAAATGGACCATCAAAGACGCCAAGGGTGGCGACGACTTTGCCATGATGCGCGAGGTCTTCACCCGCCGCTTTGCCCGCCTGATCCAGCCTGAAGCCGAAGATTTGCCCCCCAGCGTCGATATGGAGGGCAATCTGATCGACGAGAGCGGTCGCAAGAGCCGCCAGCAAGACTCCGCTTGGCCGGACATTGTTTTGATCGATGGCGGCGAGCAACAATTGGCCGTCGTTGTCAGTGTCGCAAAAGAATTGGGGCTCGAAGAAGACATCACCCTGATTTCCATTGCCAAAGGGGTCGACCGTGATGCGGGCCGTGAATTTTTTCACACGCCGGGCCGCGCGCCGTTTCGCTTGGAGCCCAAAGACCCGGTCCTTTATTATCTTCAACGCTTGCGCGATGAGGCGCACCGCTTTGCCATTGGCGCGCACCGACAAAAACGCTCGATCGCCATTTCAAAAAACCCGCTTGACGAGATTGCAGGCGTCGGCCCGATGCGCAAGAAGGCCATTTTGGCGCGCTTTGGTTCTGCACGCGGTGTTGCGCGTGCAAGCCTGACGGAACTCATGGAAGTGCCAGGCGTCAATGAAGAACTGGCCGCACGAATCCAATCCTATTTTCAAAGGACATAATGATGAAGTGGCTCCCCAATGCCGTCTCGATCAGCAGATTGGCTCTTGCGCCTCTGATTGGCTACTTAATCTGCATCGGGTTGGCCAAGGGTGTGGCTAATCGCGAACTTGAATGGGCGTTTGGCCTGTTCGTGGTCTCCGCCTTGACCGATTGGCTGGACGGCTTTCTGGCGCGCAAACTCGATGCCAAGAGTGAGCTGGGCGGTAAACTGGACCTTTGGGGCGATAAGATTTTGGTTGGCATCACCTTGTTGGCCTTATGGGCTGGGTGGATCATGCAGAATAACCCGCAAGGCGATTTTATTGCAGGGGCTTTGGGAGATCCTATAGGGGTGGCGGCCGGGCTTTTCTTCCTGCTCGCTATTCCTGTGCGCGACAGCTTGGTCACACGCCTTCGCGCGAAGGCCAGCTTAAAGGGAATCTCCTTATCCCCAACCTTTGCGGCCAAATCCAAAACAGCGGTGATTATGGGGGGGATGGGCGTGTTGCTAGCAGGCCTTGCGACCGGTCTATCAGAATTAGGCTATGCTGGATTTGCCATTCTCGTCTTGGGTGCTTTGATGTCGATTTGGACTGGCCTGTCCTATTTCAGGGCCGCACGCGGGGCCGGCAGCACGGAGGCCTAAGCCGTCAACATCCGCTGAAGCGCCCAGTTTGGCGCGCGTGCACCCGATAGCGCAATGTCGAGGCCAATCACAGCTTCAACGTCTTCATCGCGTCCCAGTGGCAGCCGCATCCAAAAACGCACGGCATGGCCATGCACACCTACTTCGGCAGGGGCCACGCCACAGGAAGGTTTCCGCTCACTGACAACACGTTGGATGGTCTCAGCAGAGCCTGGAAGCTCTGGTTGAACTAAGCACAGGCGCGGATCATCGCCGAATACATCGCGAAGCGCGCTACCGGCGACGCGCACACGTGGCCCTTCCAAGGCCTTGGTCTCGATTAACGAGATAAACGGCAAAAGCGGTCCAAATGCGCGGGGCTGAAAGCTCTCACGTGTCGGCATTGCCGAGCAGCCAGCTGCGCTGTTCCAGACGTCGAATAAACGACGCTGTTCTTCCAGCAGCAATTGAGCTCGGAACATTGACACCAATATTAACCCCCTGTTGAGATTAGTATCAGTGATTTGCACCGAATCGCGCAAGAGTCTTTATGTATAGCAAGAGATTATTTTCATCTTTTCACTGCGAATACTTGTTTCGCTAGCGAAACGATCTCTTAATAGTTAACGGCGACCGCGTCCCAAGCCAATTTTCTTGGCTAATTCAGAGCGCGCTGCAGCATAATTTGGCGCGACCATCGGATAATCTGCGGGCAGACCCCATTTGGTGCGATATTCATCTGGCGACATGTCATAAGAGGAACGCAAGTGGCGCTTTAGCGACTTGAACTTCTTACCATCCTCCAGACAGACGATATGGTCAGGGAAAACAGATTTCTTGGCAGGCACGGCAGGAACCAATTCCTTGGACTCAACAACCGGTGCACCTCCATGTGTATTCTTCAACGACGCATAGACCGTCGAGATCAAGCCAGGCAATTCCGAAGAGGGAAGTTCATTGCCAGCCACATAGGCTGCAACGATCTCAACCGTCATCTCAATTAAACTGGCATCCGTGTTTTCAGACATTACTTAGTTCCTCAGAAATTAGAGACCCACGGCCCTAAAGACTAATCTTAAATAGGCATAGAGCAGTGTGGGCACATTTAGCTCAAACGCAAGACCACAATGTTGTCTTTACCATTTGTTTTCTCGACTGAGAAAACGACTACTGGGCAATTCTTTCACTTTGCCGATGTAAATGCAAGCACTTAAACCATTAATTTTGCGTGGATACCCTCGGTAGAACACAATTATGATAATTTATAGCCAAGATATTTGTGGGCTATTTTAGAAAAGCTCATTCAAAGGCTCCCAATTAAATGCTCTATACTAAAAGTACTATTTGGTTACGCCTAACAAATTGTTATTACAATTCATCTAATTTTAAAAATCCCCACACAGTTGAAAAAAGTCGGCCTCGGATTTTACTTGGGGAAAGCGATATATTCGTGATACCATTGGGTACTCACAACTAAGGTAACCTTCGAGAAATATTGGCTCCACACGAATTAACTGGCAACACGACGCTGCTCCACCATTTTAGACTTGGCATGCAACTTTGAGTTGGAGCGCTTACAAGGTGACAAGACAACAACACGTGTTCCATAGGGATCAAAGCGTACCACCGCACGCCTACTCTATCAGCTTCTGATTGAGTGTATCCAAACGCGCTCTATAGGCTCTTACCAAAGACAAGGTTTGAAGAGCGGGCTGCCACCGAATAGAGCAGCTCCTCGTCACCCTCTTCGAGCTTGGCTGCCAAAGTTGGTGACATGGCAGATGTCAGAGCCCAATTCCAATAACGCAGAACGGTTTGGGCTTTATTGGTAGAGATGGTGTCATAGACCAGAACAGAACGGCCCCAAGGATCAGTCAAATCATCGTCATCGGCTATCGGACGGCGCAATCCACGCCATAATTGACGAAAATGCTTGCGTTTGAGGCCCGCTGCCTTGCACAGGACAGCAATTGACTCACCTCCGCCATCGGAAAGGATCTGCGCCCCACACATGGGCTTAATTCCGGAAAGGAAGGAGATCTCAACAAAAAGCTCACGCGATGGTAGTTGATGATCGAGGGCCTCGATAGCCCCTTCTAAACTGCCGTAAGGGCTGCGCGCAGCCGCGTCACGATTGCGCTGGCGACGTTCGATGAATTGAAGGGTCTTGCGTACCAAGGGATCGCGCCACCCCTCGCTAGCCGCGCGGGCAAATATGTCCTGAGCTGCTTCTAAGAGCGTAATGCGCTCAACCGCGAAACGTTGCAAAATGCGTCGGCGATCTTCAGCATCCGCCCACCAGAACATCGTCAGCCCTTGCGACGGCTTTAGTTCAGCGCGCTTGACCAAATATGGCACAAGGCTCGGCTCTTGCTTGGACATTGCTGTTGCTTGCTCAATTGCAGGATGAGCAAAAGTGCTGCCCTCATTACGAAGGAGAGCCTGAATAACTTCAACTTCGCCCATATTGACCAAGACATCAGTCACCGCTTCGGAAACGACTTTGCGCTTTGCAATCATCACGCGATGTGTCGTCGTCGCGGAGGGTGACAGAGCCGTAGCGATCAGGTCGGAGTCATTAAAGCCTTCGCAGACTTCCAGCAAAGGAATCGCAACTTGCAGCGTATCCTTGGCCAAATAACGCAACAAGATGGCCGGTGTGTCCACGAGCAGGGCCATGCGCTCTGCACAACGCACGCGCGTGCTGACATCGCTATCACGGAGAACTTCGATCAGCAGATCCGCTGCGATATGGCGTTCTTGCGGTGTAATCCGCGACCCAGGTAGCCCGACGACATCCTGAAGACGCCGCGTCAGCATAGCGCGGGTCTTGGTTTGCACCCCCTCTTCGATTTCGAAGTTGTCTATCTCGAACTCAGATAGGGTTCCGTCAGCCATGCTGTCCTCACATTGCAAAGCAACGTGGCCGAGGAACATTAAAATCCTGTTTACACCCTGTGTTCAAAGTATTGCCAAACTTCATTTAAATGGAACATCATCCCACCAAGGAAAAAAGTCAGGCATATCTGTAGAAACTTTATTGGCATAAGCCGGTGGTCGCTTTTCAAGGAAGCTCATCACACCTTCGCGGGCATCAATTGTTTGCCCACGCGAGTAAACACCGCGACTGTCGATCTTGTGGGCCTGCATAGGATGGTCGGCGCCTAACATACGCCACATCATCTGACGGGTGAGAGCGACTGAAACGGGTGCTGTGTTATCAACAATTTCGCGCGCAATAGCGCGCGCCGCTGCCAAAAGGTCTTCTGGCGCATGCAGGGATTTCACCAATCCAGCTGCAAGGGCCTCCTCTGCCCCGAACACTCGACCCGATAGGCACCAATCTAGGGCTTGGGATATGCCAACAAGGCGCGGCAGAAACCAGCTAGAGCAAGCTTCTGGCACGATACCGCGGCGGGCAAACACAAAACCAAAGCGCGCTGCGGTCGAGGCAATTCGAATATCCATGGGCAATTGCATGGTCGCCCCAATACCAACCCCAGCCCCGTTGATCGCGCCAATCACCGGCTTTAGGCTTTCAAACATGCGTAAAGTCATGCGGCCACCGCTGTCACGAATTCGCTCCAGATCAACCAGACCGGCTTTATCCGGGCGGTCTGAGCGATTGTCATAGTCAAACGTCTTGGCGCCAGCAGAAAGGTCCGCCCCTGCGCAAAAGGCCCGTCCCGCCCCCGTGACAATCACCGCCCCTACATCGTCGTTGGCGTCGGTCAAATCGAAGGCTGCGACCATGTCGAGCATCATTTGACCGGTAAATGCATTCATCTTGTCGGGGCGGTTGAGGGTGATCACAGCAATCTTGTCTGCAATCTCTAAAGTTATCGTCTCAAAGCTGGTGGCGGCTGACATGTGAATCTCCCTGACTGGCCGCCTTCTCATCGGGGCGACGCACGTTGCCAGATTGACCCAGTTTATGGTGCCTGTGCAAGGCCCAATTCTCGGCCTACACACCCATTAATGCGGCTCGCTAATGTGACTCGGGCCGCTTGCGCCCGGGATCCGCGCGATCATCGAAGCCGTGTCGCGAGGAATAAAAGCTCAACCACATCAAACCAAAGCCCAGCGCCAGCGACAAAACGGTGCCTAGCCCCATCGCGATCCAGCCATGCATTGAAATGACGGGGAAGCGCCCGACCAAGAAGACAGAGACGAATCCTGCCAAGCTAGCTATCAACAGCAAGACCAAGAACACAATAATCAGCCAAGCGCCGCCAGACAGGCGCTCTGGCGCTGGCTTTTGAGCTAAAGGCGGCAAATCGTCGGCCAAGGACCTAATCCGCCTTTGAAGCGGGGGCACAACGGATGACAACTACATCATCATCTGTCTGCATCACTTGGGACTCGGGCGACTTCACACACCACGTCCGCGTCGAGTCTTGAAAATACTCGCCATTTGGAGTTTTGGTGATCTGCCGCAGCGCGGATAGCAAGGCAACGCGATCTTCGGTTTCGCCATTGACCTTCGCAGCCTCATTAAAGACGCCGCGACGGCGAATATTGATCTCGTTAATCCGACGCTGAAGGTCGGCTTGTGCCGCTGTAGGTGTTCGGACAAAGCCCAGATAACCGTCAGCTTGCTCACCAATGATGCCAGCAGCCAATGCTCTATCAACCGGTCCATTGTTGTCGATAGCCGCGGCAGAAGTCGCGATCAGCGCGCCTGCGACCAACATGGCGATAAAAATGTTGCGTTTCATGTCCATCACTCTCCTAAAGCGCGACCTGTCCTGCGGCGCGCCTGCATCAGGGGCTTAGAATATGCCGGGATTGGCTTGTGCTGCCTTGTCGAGCTCACGCTCCAGTTTCACCCGCACATTTTGCTCAATCTTCATATTGATGTTCAGATTGATCTCGATTGGCTTGTCGGGCACTTGCAGACGGATCGTTGGTGTGCAGCCAGCAATACTAGCCAGCCCAACAACGCTTATTGCAAGAAGACTGTGACGCATGGGATCTTCCTTATCAGCACGGGCCTATCCCGTAAGA
>JBEIEG010000157.1:0-6262 GCA_040383035.1 Hyphomonadaceae bacterium
ATCAAGAGCCTGTATTACTGCCGCTCTAAGTCCATCCAACGCGCCCAAATCGCGGGCTCGGCCAATAAGGGCGAGGACGTTGTGGATATGGAAAGCAGCGCGCCTACCAATTATGACGAGTGCTTGGCCTGCCAATAACGGGCCATAGCTACTGATACTTACAGCGGGTCTGCTTTTATTGGGTGGGCCCGTTTGCTTGTCCGGCAATCGCGATCCTATTGATCCGCGCAAAGCGCAGGAATGAGCCCATGGGGAATTCCGTCCAGCTGCGATTGGCGGCTTCAAGCCCCAAAGCGTCGGCCACATCAAACACATAATCCTGACAGGCATAGGTTCTACCCCTATCCTGTCCAATCAGGCTGGGTCGCAAGCGATAGCGATTCTCGGTACGCCAGCGCCAATCTACCGCAAGCGCGGCCTGATAGCGTGCTTCATCGACACGAACATGCACCTGTAAATGCCGCCACCAGCCATCATCGGCTTTCATCAGGCCCGGCACATAGTCTTGGCCGGTGACGGTGCCCCACGGCAGGATAAGCGCTGCGGCCATCGCCTTGATCGCTTGGATCTGGTCATTGGCATAATAGCCACTCTCTCGACTGCCGGGCTTTGCTAAGGGTGGCGTTTCTGGCCACTCCAGCCACAAGTGGCCGATGAAGTCGCCCTTGGAAGGCGTGGGCTTGGTGGCAATAATGGTGATGACGCGACCGGGCGTGGATTTATCCGTGCGGAGATCAAGCGCGGCTGCTCGGGGCACAGGCTCGATCGGTGCATAATAGGAACGCATCCAAGCCGCCACGACGAGGCCGAGGTTTAGGGCAACCCATGCCAATAAGGCCAGCAAAGTCATCAAAATGAGTCTGCCTCGCCGCCATTTGGTTGCGCCCGTGGTCTTGGTTGTGGCAGTCTCTCGCAATGCGCTATTCAATTCGACCTGCCACGTTAGAGGATGCAGCCTCTATTCAAGCAATCTATTCTCACCATGTCAAAACTGGCACTGGAACCTTTGAACTGGAGCCGCCAGACTTAGCGGAAATCCAAAGTCGTATGACGAAAATTGCCAAGCGGGGCAGCCCTTGGTTGGTGGCCTGTAACGACGAGGGACACATTATTGGCTATGCCTATGCCGGAGCGTTTCGCGAGCGGCCAGCCTATAATTGTACGGTGGAGGATTCCATTTACCTCGCGCCACAAGCGGTTGGTCACGGCGTTGGTCGAGCACTTTTGGCTGAATTGATCGCTCGCTGCACCGAAACCGGCTATACCCAAATGCTCGCCGTCATTGGCGACAGCGGCAATCTAGCCTCCATCGGTCTGCATCGGGCAATGGGGTTTGAGGATGTCGGGGTGCTTCGCGACGTCGGCCACAAATTCGGCCGTTACCTCGATGTGGTGATTTTGCAGAAAAGTCTGTGAACAAGTCGCCAGAAACGGGGAATCATTGTTTCGTGTTGGCGCGATGTTGTTAAGCTGGTTTTAACCATGCCTCGATCTATATGTAGGGGCGAACAGCACGAAACACACACGATATAGGGGCGATCAATGGCATTTGGTGATAATGGTACGGGCGTCGGGTTGGTCACACCATCTCATAGTTACAAGCCATTCCGTTATCCTTGGGCCTATGAGTTCTGGAAGCGCCAGCAACAAGTTCACTGGTTGCCTGAAGAAGTGCCGCTGGGCGAAGATTGCAAAGACTGGGCGACCCGTCTGAACGACAATGAGCGCAATTTGTTGACCCAGATTTTCCGCTTCTTCACCCAATCGGATGTGGAAGTGAATGACAATTATATGGAGCGTTACGCCCGCGTCTTTAAGCCGACCGAAGTCAAAATGATGCTGTCGGCCTTCTCCAACATTGAGACCGTGCATATCGCCGCTTACGCGCTCCTGCTTGAGACCATCGGCATGCCCGATTCTGAGTTCTCGGCCTTCATGGAATATGAAGCGATGCGCGACAAGCATACCTATATGCAGGACTTTGGGGTCGACACCGAAGAAGACGTGTTGCGCACCTTAGCAATGTTTGGCGGCTTTACCGAAGGCCTCCAGTTGTTTGCGTCGTTTGCCATGTTGATGAACTTCCCGCGCTTCAACAAGATGAAGGGCATGGGGCAGATTGTGTCTTGGTCAGTTCGCGATGAAAGCCTGCATTGCGAAGGCATGGTCAAATTGTTCCACACCTATGCCCGCGAAACCGGCAAGCTGTCTGCTTCGGTGAAAGACGATATCGTCGATTGCTGCAAGACTGTGGTGAAGCTGGAAGACAAGTTCATCGATCTCGCCTTCGAAATGGGCCCTGTGCAAGGCATGGTTCCAGAAGATATCAAAGCCTATATCCGCTACATCGCTGATTGGCGCTTGTCGCAACTCGAACTGCCAACCGTTTATGGCGTGACCGAGCACCCATTGCCGTGGCTCAGCCCCATGCTGAACGGTGTGGAGCATGCCAACTTCTTTGAAGCCCGTGCGACCGAATACTCAAAAGGCGCCACCAAGGGCGATTGGCACGGGGAAGAGGGTGTGTGGTCGATGTTTGATCGCATGCTGCAAAAGCGCTCTTCCGAAGATGCGCTCTAGGCCTTTCCAATTGAACATTCGTGCCGCTTGCGCGGCATGAATTGCCTACTAGTTCCAAAACTTATCACCAAAATAGCTGAATTTATCAAAGATTTGGCTGGCACGTTTCTTGAAGTGAGATCATCGAACAGGATGGTCTCACATGCGCCTCAATCTCATTCCCGTCGACAGTCTGACCCGCATTGCATGGGCTTTGGTCGATGCCCATGGCGATGAAGCCCTCGGCGTTGCTGATCGCACAATACGCGAGTTGGAAAGCGAAGGCTCACCAGTTGTGGCAGATGCCTGGCGGGGCTTGCGCTCTGTTTTAGAGGACGTGCTGGGGGGCAGGCTTGGCCGCGACACCCCCACCATCCACTAGCGCCAGATCCAGACCAATATTGCGGTAACCCCAATCAATAGGGCTGCTTGGATGCGATAATTCTGCCAGAGCGGGCGGGTCCGCAGGTGCTCGGTCTCGGCATCATAGTCAGCCTTGCGCCACATCAGGGTTTCAATCTGGGCGAGTTCTGGCGCAGGGGCGAGGAGCGAGCCTAGAACCGTTGCGACCAGTGCCACCGCGAAAATCACCACTGCGGCAATCAAGAAGTGCATGTTGACGGATTTCTCCATCGCAATGGTGATGAACAAATAGATGCCACACATCGTGCCAAGCGTCAGTCCAATCTTGGCACCGGTTGCGTTTGCCCGTTTCCAGAACAGGCCCAAGACAAACAGGGCTACGATCGGCGGCACCGCATAGGCCAGAACGGCTTGGATATATTGCCAGAGCGAGTCTGCGTGCTTTTCGATAACGGGGATCCAAGCAATCGCCAATACCATCAGGACAAGGGTGGTGATCCGACCGATCCGCACCAAGGCTGTCTGGCTTAAGTCTGGCGCGATCTTGCGCGCGAAGTCCATCGTTACAAGGGTTGAGGCCGAATTGAAGGTCGAAGCGATGGACGACATGATCGCAGCCAAGAAGCCTGCAATCACAATCCCGACAATCCCGACAGGCAAAAGATCAAAGATCAGGGTCGGATAGACCATGTCGCCTTTGGCCAAGTCTGGATAAATCAGGATGGCTGCCGTGCCGGGCAGAACCATCAAGAACAAGATTGGCAGCTTCAAGACACCGGCAAACAAGCTACCCCAACGCCCATGATCAAGGGTTTTGGCGCTCATGACACGTTGGGCCATGAATTGGTTGGTGCACCAGAAGTAAAAGCCTAAAAGCGGCACACCGGTAATCAGGCCAAACCACGGTACGCCTTGATCGTCATTGGGACGGATCAGGCTGAGTTTCTCGGGGTCAACTTGGCTCATTACGGTGTGCCAGCCGCCAGCCTTTTCAAACGAGAAATAGGCGATGAAGACAGATGCGCCAAGCAGCAAAATCGTCTGGACCACTTCGGTCACCATCACGGCACGCAGTCCCCCCAAAGCCGTGTAAAGCCCTGCGGTCACCGCCAGAATGGCCGCAATCTCCCACAGCTCAAGACTTGGGAAGAGGAGTTTGAAGAGGATAGCACCACCGAACAGGGTCGCTGCGGTATCTACGACAATATTGAGGAAAATCGTCAGGCCTGAGAAATAAAGCCGGATCGAGCTGGAATAACGCCGCTCGAGAAACTCCGGCATGGTGTAAACTTGGCTGCGCAGCACGGCAGGCAGCACAAACACGCAATAAATCGCCAGAATGACGGTGGCCATCCACTCATAATTGAACACCGAAATGCCAATGGTATAGGCAGCCCCTGCAAGACCAATCAGCGTGGTGGCAGAGATGTTGGAACCGATGAGGGCGAGGCCAATGGTTGGCCAAGTTGCAGAGCGGGAGGCGAGGAAATAGTCCTTGGCGTCTGTCTGCCCACGCGAGGCGACCAAGCCCAACAGGATGATACCCACCATATAGCCGATGACGATGATCCAGTCCAAGCTCGCCATCGATGCTTGTAGCGTGTCCATGTCTCTTCCCCCAGATGTGACGGGTTATCTGCGCAACCGTCCGATCACGCTAAAGTGACCACTCTCGTTCGACAACCATTGAAGCGTGAGTTTTCACAGCGCCTATCCGCCACGGCATTTCCGTCCTCGCAAGGCTTGACCCGGTTCCAAACTTCAACGGATACTGGCCCAAGTTAACCGCTAACGCGCCTTAGAGGCTGGTGAAGATGTTAGATGTACTCGAATCCTTGGTTACAGATCAGCCGCTATGGCACTTGTGCCTGATCTTGCTGGTCAGTCTGGTCGTTTTCGAATTCTTGGGCCGGAAGCTGCGCCAGCTTTTGCGTCGTCGGGTTGGTGCTCTCTCTGATGACAAGCCGGATGGGGTCGACTATCTGCTTTCCAGCGTCTTTTCGCTGTTAGGCCTTTTGATTGCTTTCACCTTTGGCATGGCCTTGGACCGTTATGAGTTGCGTCGCGATCTGGTGGTGCAGGAGGCCAATGCAATCGGTACCGCTCATATCCGTACCGCTTTCGCCGCTGAGCCTTTGCGTACGCAGCTGCGAGAACAATTGGAGGCCTATGCCAAGACGCGCTTGGCTTATGGTCAGGCTGCCTTCCACGATAAGCCGCCCTTGGCTGCTGAGGCCGAGCGTCAACGCGCCTTGCTGGCGACCCGTGGCATCGCCGCCACCCAGAGTGTTGCGTCTGCCCCGATGGGCCCTGCCGTCATGGCAAGCGTCAATGAGGTTATCGATGTCGGCAGTGCGCGCGAAGCGATCAATCTGGCTAAAGTGCCAACCAGCGTTGTCGCGATGTTGATCGGTTATGCCTTCATTGCAGCCTTTGTGCTGGGCTATTCGCAACTGATGCCGAGCTTGGTTCAGCGCATTGGCAATGGCTTGCTGTTTCTGTTGCTAACCCTGTCGCTCGTTACCATCTTTGATCTCGACCGCCCGGCAACTGGCACCATCAAAGTTAGCCAACAGCCATTGGTCGATTTGATCCGAGGGTTTAAAGGCTGAGCTTCAGTTTACTTGGCAGGCTATAAGGCCAAGTGGGGGCAAGGCGACAGCAATGGAGCCCGCAGCGCGCAGAGTTGTTGGGCATTGGCCATAAAGCGGGGTGAAGGACTTTGCCGTGGTGCCCAGTTCCACATTGGCGTTAAGTGGGGTCAGAGCGGTATTGAACACCAAGAGGATTTCTTCCCCTGATGCCGGATCAATTCGCGAAACAGCAAACAATCCCGGGGCATCGGAATAATTGCGCACTTTTTGTTCGCCCCTTCGCAGCGCTGGATGAGCCCGGCGCAGCGCGGCCAACTCTGCGATATAGCGATAAAGGGGATGGTTTAAGTCAAAATTGGCTTGGGCGGTGGTGTTGTTAGTGCCCAATAGGCGGTTGTCGTTATAATCTGCAACTTTAGAGGCGAATAAGGATTCACGGGCATCTTTGTCCCAGCCATCCCCAACAAAACCTTGCTCATCGCCGGCATAGAGCGTTGGCACGCCTCGCAAGGTCAGCATCAGAGCGTGAGCCAGTTTCACCCGCTCCAGCAGCTCTGAATCGGAAATCTCGGGCATGGCCTTCCGGATATAAAAGCCTAAGCGTCCATGGTCATGGCTTGAGATGAAGGTCGGCTGCTGGCGGGCTGTGGCTTCCCCGTTCGTGTAAAGTGGGTCTTGGAAAAAGAGCTCCCACAGTTTGTTGGTGCCCGAGCCCGAAACCGTGTCCAAAACGGCGCGGCGAAAGG
>JBEIEG010000158.1:0-6238 GCA_040383035.1 Hyphomonadaceae bacterium
TATCCATTTTGCACAATTGAGCCCAATGTGGGTGAAGTGGCCGTGCCAGAGCCGCGCCTAAACGCGCTGGCCGCAATTGCAACGTCGAAGGAAATCATCCCAGCGCGGATGAATTTCGTCGATATCGCAGGTCTGGTGCGCGGCGCGTCCAAGGGCGAAGGCTTGGGCAATCAGTTTCTTGCCAATATCCGCGAGTGCGATGCCATCACCTATGTCACGCGCTGCTTTGTCGATGATGATATCACCCACGTCGAAGGCCGCATTGACCCCCTCGCAGATCTGGAAACGGTAGAGACCGAATTGATGCTGGCGGATTTGGAGAGCCTTGAAAAGCGCATTCCCAATCTCGAAAAAAAGGCCAAGCAAAGCGATAAGGATGCAAAGCTGACGCTGGAATTGTGCATCGAAGCCAAGAAATTGCTCGATGAAGGCAATCCCGCCCGCTTGTTCGTACCTGCCAAGGAAGACCAAAAGGCCTATGACATGTTGCAGTTGTTGACGGCCAAGCCCGTTCTCTATGTCTGTAATGTGGACGAAGGCTCTGCTGCGACCGGCAATGAGTATTCAGCCAAGGTAGAAGCCTATGCCCAAGCGCATAAAGCAACCGCCGTGGTCATCTGTGCGCAGATGGAAGCAGAGCTTGCGGCGCTGGATGATGAAGAAGCGGCCGAATATCTGGAAGCGGCAGGTCTGGACGAGCCCGGCCTGAACAAGTTGATCCGCTCCGGCTACAGCCTGTTGGGCCTACAAACCTATTTCACCGTTGGCCCAAAAGAAGCACGCGCTTGGACGATCCATCGCGGCTGGACGGCACCAAAGTCTGCTGGGGTGATCCATGGCGACTTTGAAAAGGGCTTTATCCGCGCCGAAACCATCGCGTATGAGGACTATGTCGCCTTTAAGGGCGAAGGTGGCGCGAAAGAAGCTGGCAAGATGCGCTTGGAAGGCAAGGAATACATCGTGAAAGACGGAGATGTCATGCATTTCCGCTTCACGTCCTAAACGCCGGATTCAGCGGGCGCGATCTGCTGCAATCGCTGCCACCAAAACATCACGCCACACGGCATAGCCTGCCTCAGACGGGTGCAAGCCGTCATAGAACAAGGCGCTATTCTGAGCCCCCTCGGCTGTGAGGAAATGGGGATAGAGGTCTACAAAGGTGATGTAGGCCTTTTGTGGCCCCTGCTCCGCAAAGGCTTTCAGTTCGCGGTTGACGGGGATCACAATATCTTTGGTGCGTGCCACTTCTTGGGTTGGCATGAGGGATTGCAAGATGATCCGTGCTTTGGGTTGGCGCGCATGGACGGAAGCCACCAAGGCCTTCACCCCCGCAAGGATGCTGGTGTCGGCTGGGGTTTCACTGGCCCAGGAATTATTGATCCCGGCCAGAATGACCACATAATCAGGTTTTAAGCTGGGATGATCCAGTTGACCTAGCCCGCCTTGGTCCTTGGGCTGGATGCGATAAAGCATATGCTCAATCCGGTCGCCCGAAATGCCGAGATTGATCGCCTTTAAGGCGGGGTCTTGACCTGAGAAAGTTGCACACCAAACGGACCGGCCATTTTTTATACCCGGAAACCACAAATTGTCGCCCATCAGAAAAAAGTCGGTGATGGAATCGCCTAAGAGTACGAGGCGATATTGCGACAGGCCCTGCGTGTCCGCCAATTGGGCTTCCATAGAGGCCAAACGGCTTTGCCAATATTCAACCCGCGCCTCAGGTTTGGTGGACTTAAACTGCGCTTGGGCTAAGTGCGGGGAAGCCAGCAAGAGCACGGGCAGACACATCAGCCCAAAAAGGCGAAGAAAGCCGGACGTGCGGCCAGAGCACAGAATGTCTGTCAAGATTGTTTCCTCTTGATCGGGTTTAGCCCCGATAAATATTGGCTTCGCCACCAACTAGATTGGAGAGCAATTGTAGCTCTACCTCACGACGGCGGTAATCCACGACCAGTGTCTCCACCTGGCTTAAAATGTCCATGCCGACCAACATGGCCGGCGTGCTCTCAAGACCCCAGAGCTTAAAGACCGGAGCGTCGGCGGCCACGACCGTAAGCCGTCGAATGATCAGGCCAATCAGATCAATCTGAGGCAAGTTCGCCCAGACCCCGTTCAGTTGTTGATTCGTGACGCCAAGAATAACGGGCGCCTCCTCAGACCTAGGCCGGCGCCGTGCTCGCGCATTAAGGGCTTCCAGCATCGGCATATTGATAATCGTCGTATCCCCGCCTGTGTCCAGAATACATTTGGAACGAACACTGCCGACGCGGCCATCGGCTTCAATCAAAAGCCCATGACGCAGTTTGACGCCGACCGAGATCGGCAATCTACGCGGACGTGTTGAATTTGCGGGTTCAAGCTCAACGGTCTTGCGACTGAAATTGAAGCGCACCCGACGGTTGGCAAACATATCCATGCCAAGGATACCGTCGAGCTTATCCAAAGCCGGTGCATCAATAATCGCCACGGACAGATTGTTTGACACGCTGCGTCCGGTTTCAATTTGCTGGACGCGGGCAAACCGGGCTTCGCTGGATCCTGTTACCCCATGCACCGTTCGCATCGGCAATTCCGGAAGTTCCAAGGTCCTTGCCACGCGAGGGCTCAGCACCGAGGTGTTGGAGCCTGTATCAACCACAAATTTGAATGGACCTTGGCCGTTCACCTTCACCTCTGCTGTTGGCCGACCATAAAGATCAATCCAGGTCTGCAAAGTTACGATCGGGGTCTGCCCGGTCACGGTTACGGTTTCGGTCGGGGCCTGCGGGGCCTTTTGGGCGAGAGCTGGGCCTGCCATGCTGAATCCAACAAGACCAGAGACCACTTCGCGACGTTTCAGTTCCATGCCTTACCCCTTTGGTTCGCCATAGACGACAAGGACTAGATCATGGACCAGTTTTGTAAAAAGGGAAGGCTGTTAATCCTGCGCGCTGATGTCAGCCTAGGTCAAAGCCCGCCTGCCGAAGCCACCTGTAGGGGGCAAACCCTGACTTTTGCGCAGCACGTCAGCTGCTGCTGGTCCAGCTTCAATCCGCAAGAGCAGAACCGGATTTGGATTTATGAGACCGCGATCGCGCAGTCGTAATCGAACAAAATCATGATTAGGGACATAAAGCGGCATATCATCGAACAGAGGCGGCCCATGCAAAATCAGAAAGTCCGTTACGGACAGCGCGCGCTTTTCAACCTCCACTTTAGGAAGAGTGGAGACGACTGTCTCCAACTCGCGACCAAAGAAGGGTGCGAGACCCTTTGAACCCAGAATCAAACTTGGCCTACCCTGTGGGCTTAGAGGTCCCTCAAAGCTGCGCCAAGCCAACCAATGACCCACTTTGATTTCTGGAATGGTCAGCCGCAGGGCCGCAAGTTGGAAGGCCTGCGGCTCGATACTAACTTGCCCTGCCTTCCAGATTATTTCTTCAACCTGAACAATAGAAATCATAGCCGCGGCAACCATGCTCACGGCAGCAGCAGCAGCCAGCGCTTCAGCGGGGTGATTTATATCTTGTTCTGAGCGCACGATCACATGGGAATGGGCTCTTGGACGATTGGCCCGCGAGCCGAACCACGCAGGACAAACCTCATCGAGGGCTTCGCGTGTCTCAAGGGTCGCTGGGCCAGGATAGAGATGTACAGAGATAACGTTCGGACCAATTGCTAAAAAGCATGGCGTCCCGTCTCCATTTTCCCCATAGCCGCCCGCCCGCACAACACGTACCTTGGATGCCAACGCTGGGAACAAGCCATTCAACCTTGCCAAAATCTGGTCATGGGCAAAGTCAGTATTGAGCGTCAGAGGTAGTAAGGCGACAAAGCGTTCACGCATAACAATGGTTCCCACATTCAAGAAGAGCTCAAACGCTCGTCCCAAGTGAGTTGGAAAATGACTTAAGCCACGGAAGTCATCCCAACCATGCAGAAGTATAGCAGCGACCACTTACAAAGACCCTAAAGCCTGTAGTAAAGTGCTGGTTAAACTGTCGAAATTTAGCGATATTGAGCTTAAACCAAAGCCTCTCGCAAACTTGTGATATCGGCCAGCTTTTGGTTAAAGCCCGACCAGTCATCATCTTCTGCAATCTTGGCCCACACAGCCTCAACTTCCTCAATCACCAGACTGACGGGTTCTGTGGCTTGGAAATAGGCGTGCTTTAATCGATCTGGGCGCTCTGGCTGAAAGCGGTCGAGCCACTTAAACCACGCCATGAAATCTTCACCTTGATAGAAGGCAGCACGCGGGCCAGCTTGTGCGCGCGCCTCACTTGCAAGGCCCCCGAACCAATCATGAAAGAACCCGTCCCAAGAGACACCGGATCGGGCCATGAACGCAAACATGGCATCCAGCATGGTTCGATTGTCTTCCGCTTGTGAGGCAAACAGGAGGCCCAGCCGTCGCAGCAGCGCGGCCTGTTGGGCATGCGCAAAGGCAGGCGGATAAGCCCGCACAGCCTCGGTCAGGCCGTCTAGATCCCCAATCGGGGTCAAAGCGCCCGCCAATTGTTTGAGGTTCCACAAGCCCGCTTCGGGCTGCCTGCCATAGGCATAAAGGCCGGTTTGATCGAAATAGGCGGCGGTGAAGTTACCGTCTGCAACTGGCAAGAACCGCCAAGGGCCGTAGTCAAAGCTCTCGCCCGTCACGTTCATATTGTCGGTGTTTAGAACCCCATGCACAAAGCCTGCAGCCATCCAGCCTGCGACCATATCTGCCGTCGCCAAGGCCACTTCGCGTACCAAGCCCGCAGCCCGCTCTGGGCCTTCCAGCTCTTGCAAATGCGGATAATAGACCGCCACACAATGATCAACCAAGGCGGTTAGTCGTTCTGGGGCTTCTAGAAAGGCATGGCGCTGGAACGTGCCAAAGCGGACATGGCTGTGCTGTAGCCTTACCAAGACGGCCGAGCGCGTTGGCGAAGGTTCGTCTGAGCGGATTAGACTTTCGCCAGTTTCGATCAAGCTCAAGGCCTTAGACGTAGTAACGCCTTGCGCCTCTAACATCTGGGCAGCCAACACTTCACGCACGCCGCCTTTCAAGGTGAGACGGCCATCGCCTTGGCGCGACCAAGGCGTTTGGCCAGAGCCCTTGGTGCCAAGGTCGAGTAATCGCCCAGCTTGATCGCGCAATTGGCCGAAAAGAAATCCCCGCCCATCGCCCAATTGCGGATTATAGGTGCGGAACTGATGGCCATGATAGCGCATGGCCAAGGGCGGCTGCGCCATATCTGGCAAAGTCTCGAAGCGGCCGAAATGGCCAACCCATTCCTCATCGCTCAACGTCTCTAGGCCAACACTTTCAGCCGCGCGCTGATCACGCCAGACAAGACGTTGCTTCGGAAAGTCCGCCGCTGCAACGGGATCGGCAAACTCTGGGCCTAAGGCTGCAAATCGCGGATCGGGCTGGTAGGCGGTGGAGACTGGCATCAGGCGGCAGGCCCTGCAACACCGGCCTCAGCGAAGGTCGCCATGCCCGTGTGGCAGGCGACAGCTGATTTGATGATTTGGACAGCAAGGGCAGCACCTGTCCCCTCACCCAAACGCATGCCAAGGTCCAAGATCGGCTGCTTGCCCAAGCGGGCCAAAAGGGCGCGATGACCGGGCTCTGCCGAGACATGGCCGGCAATACAATGATCGAGCGCTTCGGGGCTCATACGGTGAAGAATTGCTGCTGCAGCAGCAACCACAAAGCCGTCCAGCACGACAGGTACACGTTGTAAACGCGCTGCCAGAATTGCGCCTGCAATGGCGGCAAATTCACGCCCGCCGATTCGCGCCAACACTTTCAATGGGTCATCGCGATCGACCCCCAAACGGGCCACAGCGGCGTCGACTGCCTCACGCTTTGCTGCCAAGGCTTGGCCTTCAACACCCGTCCCAGGGCCAGTCCATTCCCCAGCTTCACCGCCAAACAAGGCCAAGGCCAAAGCAGCCGCAACCGTCGTGTTGCCAATGCCAACTTCACCGAGGACTAAAAGGTCGGTCCCCTCAGCCAACACTTCCATGCCATAGGCCATCGTGGCCACGCATTCCTGCTCCGTCATGGCGTCGGCTTCAACAATATCTGGCGTAGGTCTGCCTACCGCCAAGTCATAGACTTTAAGGCCCGCGCCAGCTTGCTGTGCCAAGACGGAAACCGCTGCGCCGCCTGCAGCCATGGCATCAATCATCTGCCGTGTGACTTCTTGCGGATAGGCAGATACCCCGCGCGCGGCGACACCATGATCGCCAGCAAAGACAGCAA
>JBEIEG010000159.1:0-6234 GCA_040383035.1 Hyphomonadaceae bacterium
CTGGATCCGCGACAGCCTGATTGAGTTGGGCATGCCTGCTTCGCAACCCGTTGTGTTGGCGGAAGATGTCTCGCGACCGTCCAACTTCACGGTCAAAGGGCTATTGGCCGACTTACCAGTCTTAGCTTTACAGCTTGGCTCCGGACCAGTCTTAATGATGATCGGGGAAGTGTTCGTCGAAACCAAGGTGGACGTAGATAATTTGAGTCTTGCGTCAGCCCCCGGCCTACTTGCCGCATCGGTCGGTTAGACTGAGGAAATTTATTGCTGGTCGAGCTTTTTTAGCCAGCCCCAACCAAACTCGACGGCCAGCCGATGCGAACCAGTAGACCGTCTGGTGCACCGACGGCGAATTCATACATACCCCAATCGCGATGGCACCTGTGGCCCCGTTCCTAGGCATGGTCGCTCTCCTTGAAGGTTTTCGGAGCTAACTGGCGGCGCGCCTAACTGAGGCCACTTGCACACTCAGTTCTTAAGTCAGGAAAGTCGCAACTAGTCCAGCCGCGCAAACTTATGGCCCAAACCAATACTTGACGAAATATCAAAAATGATATTCTCTCAAATTATGGCAACCGATTCAAATACCCTTCGTAACTCCAAGCGGGCTAGAACGCGTGACCAGCTCTTGGTGGCTGCGCAGTCCTTGTTAATGACGCACACGGGGGCTGCGCTCAGCATTCGCCAAATCACTGATCACGCCGGCGTGGTGCATGCGACATTCTATAATTATTATCACGATGTCGCGGCCTTGATTGCTGATCTGGGTGAGCTTGTGGGGGCCAGCCATGCAGCAGCAGTGGCTGGATTTAATTCAGACCTGACCGATCCCGCACTTCGCTTTGCACGCATCACACGCCAAACGCTTCGAATGGCAGCCAGCGAGCCGGGCTTTGGCCGTTTGATCTTTGATGTCGGGTTGCCAGCTGACATTCTTGTTTCCGAACTTCGCTTGCGACTGAAACTTGACTTGGCCGAAGGCTTGGAGCTCGGCTGCTTCCGCTTCGCAGATCTCGATCTCACGGCAAGCTTGGTGTCGGGTGCGATTAGCGGTTTGGCGCTCGATCTTCATCGGTGCCACCTGCCGATAACTGCTATTGAGCCAGCTACAGCGGGTCTGCTGGAGATATTAGGGCTTGATCCAGCCTATGCAGCCTTGCTCAGCAACGAACCTGTTTCATTTCCGCCCGCCCCCCCGTTACCTATGCGCTGGCTTGCTCTGCCACCTAACGGGCGCCCATCTGGAGAATAGCTATGAAACGAAGTGCCGGTTCGGGCCGAACGATAACAAAGGGCGACGCCGGGTTTGATGCCGCGTTGCTGGGTACAAGTTTTAACGCGCAGGATCCCGGGCGGCGTCCGGTATTGATCGTTCAAGCCAATAATGATGCTGACGTCTTGTCTGCCGTTCGCCAAGCTCGCGACCTCGGATTGAAGATTGGCATCTGTTCGGGCGGGCACAGCTGGGCTCAGAATCATATTCGTGATGGTGGCATGCTGATCGATCTCTCACGATTGAATAGCATCTCGATCAACGCGGCTGAAGGCATCGCAACCATTGGCCCCGGCTGTCTTGCCGGCGAACTCAATGCTGCCCTTGCCAAGCAACATCTGTTTTTTCCGGTGGCCCACGCCTATACGGTGGGTATGGGCGGGTTCCTGCTGCAGGGCGGCTTTGGTTGGAACAGTCGCGCTTCGGGCCTCGCGTGCCAGAGCGTTATCGGCATTGACGTCGTTCTAGCCGACGGCACTTTGGTGCATGCCAGTGAGACCGAAAACCCTGAATTGCTGTGGGCTGCGCGTGGCTCTGGTCCGGGCTTTTTCGGGGTGGTCGTGCGATTTTATCTAAAGCTCCAACCGCGACCGAAATTCGTCGGCATGAAGGTTCAGGTATTTCGTATCCAGCACCTTGAAGCCGTTATGGCATGGGCGGACCGCGTTGGCCCTTCAGTGCCAGCTTTTGTTGAATTTCAACTTGTCTTTGATCGCAGCGCCATGGGGATATTCTCGCACGGCATCCAAGTTCTAGCGCCCGTAATGGCAAATAGTTGGCGCGAAGCCCAGGCGGCAGTGGACTTCATCGATAAGAGCCCAATCCGCAACCTTGCCAGCTTTACGCTCCCGTTGTTGCCAGTCTCCCTCGAGATGATGATGAAAGGCGGGGAAAGCACGCTGTTCCTGCCCAATACCCGCTGGACCGCAGACAGCATGTGGATGAATACGCCAATCGATCCATTATTACCTGCATTGCGGCGCATTGCTGATACACAGCCTGCGGCCCCGAGCCATGCCCTTTGGCTTAACTGGAACGGACCAGCGACACGTCCCGACATGGCTTTTTCGCTGGAGGGTCGGACCTATCTAGCACTCTATGGCGGATTGCGCGGCAGCACGACAAATACCGCCGACGAAAGCTGGGCAACCGATCATATGAAGGCCATGCAAGCGCACAGTATTGGCATCCAACTGGCCGATGAGAATCTCGGTCGCAGGCCGGCCCACTTCATGGCTCCTGCAAACCTTGCAAGGCTTGACGCATTGCGGACACGATTTGATCCTGACGGGTTGTTCAATCCCTATATGGGGCGCATCGCATGAAGAGCAGTAAACCAATTCCCGGGCGGTATTTGGGCTATCGTGCCGAGGATAGTGCGGAGCCGTTTAGCCACTTCTTCAATCCTATTGTGGCCCCACCTGCGCCACATGTCTGCGCCGCCCTCGACCGGGGCGGTGTGCCGGCTCCACTATTGCCTGGGCTTGAGGATGCAGCACAGAATCTGTTTGGCGGTGACTCCGTGTTGGAGGATGGCTTTGTCCTGATGCCCGATGGCGGGATGCGAGTCAGTGTGCGCACAGCCATGCCGGGTGTTACCCCGGCCATGGTTGATTGGTGGTTTGGTTGGCACGGCGATACACCCGCCAAATACAAGCTCTGGCATCCTCAAGCCCATGTCCATGTCGGATGGCGGGAGACGCCACCTGCTGGCGCAAGTGGCCGTGCGCTCTATGTTGGACAAACCTCGATTGTCGACGAGTATATCGGCAGCACCTTGATCCGTGGCGCGATACGTTTTGTGTCGCCGCCTTTGTTAGGATTCACGGACCGAAGCCTTGAAGACGATCGGCAAGCCACCATCGTTTGCGCGCGGATTGGTCTTGGTGATGCGCCAATTGATGTCGGCTATCTTGCACACCATGTACGAGCGGTGTCCGGGGGCAGCGAAATGCGGTCGCGGTTCTGGATGGGGGGTCGCCATATCAGCGGTCGTAACCTCATGGGAGGCCTTGGCGCATCGATAGCAAAGCGCTTGCTTCACCTTAATGAGGCTGATGCCCGCTCGCTATTGGTTCATTGCGCTGAGGAAATGCCGCACCTCGCGAGCTTTCTCCCCGCATTGCATGCAGAGTTTTCAGGCGGTGACCAAGCGGTTCACAGCAAATCTGACGTAAAGGGTTGAGGGCAAGACATGCGCATCCTATCTCTCCTAGGTCTTGGACTGCTACTGGTTGTAGCTGTGATGGCGCTGATCGGGTCTCGGCCACAGGCCGTGCGCGTGCCACCGCGGCCTGCCCCGCTTGCGCCGCTGCAAGCGACAATTGCCATAGCACCCGTAGACCAAGCCCTTACTTTTGCGAGACTGGGTGAAGGTGCCGCCGCCAAGACTTTTGTGGTCAGCCGCTATCAAGATGGCGTGGTGACTGGGGTCGATTTGTCACCGCTTATGAAGTCAGGTGAAGATTCCATTGCGGCTTATAACCGCCTTGGGTATGAGCCAATAGTCGCTTTCGTTACCGCTGCAAAAGCCAATGTCATTCATGAAGCGGCAACGCTAGCTTTGCCCGTCGATTTACGAGCCGTACATGCGGCCGCTGCGACGAATTATCCCGAGCACGCGGATGAAGCCAAAGTCAAAGACGGCCCATTCATCTTCGCCAAGATCGCCCAGCCAACATCAGCGCGCGCTGATATCCCTGCAAGCAAGGGCTTGCTGGATTATGAGGTTGAGCTTTGCCTCGTCACGCTCGCTGCATTGCCAGTGTCCGGCGGCGCCAAGGGAGGCTTGATCCTCTGCAATGATGTCACTGATCGAGCAGCTTTGTTGCGCGGGGCCGACATAGATGACGTTGCATCTGGCAAGGGCTTCACCGATGGCAAAAGCGGAATTGGTTTTCTGCCCGTTGGCGACCTATTCGTTGTACCCCGCGACCTGAAGGCTTTTGTTGAACCATTAGAGCTTCGCCTGTCTGTTAATGGCGAAGAACGCCAGCGCAGTCGCGTGACCAATTGGATTTGGGATCTTGACCGCTTGCTCCTCGAAACGGCGAAGCGGGCTGGCGTGAGCTGGAGTTGGCGTGAAGGCACAGCGCAATTGCCAGTCAGTCGCGAAGGCGTGCTGCCAGACCGAACGCTGGTTCTGGCGGGCACGCCGGCCGGTACAGTCTTCAAGGGCCCAGGTCCTGTGACGACTGTGCGTGGCGGCTTTGACTGGCTAACAGGTTTTGGCAAGGGTGATATGATCAAAACGGTGATCGAGCGAACGATCACGGATGACATCGCCTCCGGCGGCTATCTGCAGCAAGGGGACGTTGTGACCATACAAGCCGATAAATTGGGTACTTTGGAAAATCGTGTTAAATAGAGCCTGTAGGCAGCCGCCCTGTCGACAATGCGTTTAGGGTCTCGTGAAAATCAAAACGCCACCAATAGGTCCTTTAGGCGCTTGGTCGACCATTGGGCCTTCAGCAGTCGCCGAAATGCGGTTTTCGGCTACACCACGGCTGACGAGAATCTGGCGGACAATCGCTGCTCGTTCCGCCCGGTTTTTTGCGCTGGACGGCGGACCATCATCGCCTGAGATCGACACCAGCACGATGCGACGTTTGGGGCATTGGGCCAATTGATCTTGTACCCGCACCACAACTTGGGCTGCCAACGGGTTCAGCACGCTTTCACCATGCGGGAAATAAATGCGAGTCGCCTCGCCTGCGCAGATATCGTCGCCCAGAACGATGGCTTCAGGGGCTTTTGGCGCCGTCGCGCAAGCTGCAACGAGGAGCGCGAGGCCAATCAAGCCAAAGCCCATCTTCACTTTAAAACGTTGCTTTCCCATCCGTGCCCCCATTTTGACCGCCCCCGGTCAATCAATGCTTGCCAAGCTAGGCTAAGCACGCACTACTGACAAGCCATCTGGACATACTGTGTAGAATACAGTATTAAGTCAGACATGGTATCTGATGATCTGTTCTTCAAATTTGAGGGTGACCTCCGGCGAGGCGTAATCGTTCTAGCTACGCTATCGCAGCTTGTTGGTGCGCAATATGGCTATTCCCTGCGCCAAAAGCTGATTGAACAGGGCATGGAAATCGAAGAAGGGACACTTTATCCCTTGCTTCGCCGCTTGGAATCTCAAGGTCTTTTGACCAGTGAGTGGCGGATCGAAGATGGCCCCCCTCGGCGCTACTATCGCCTAAGTGATGAAGGCCGCAGCCTCTACCCTCAGCTTGTCAATTCCTGGCGAAACCTGTCGGTCGTGATGGATAATTTATTTAAGGAAGGACCTCTCAATGACGCCTGACGATTTGATCCAGCGCTATGCGCATGCGGTAGCTTCACGTTTGCCGTTGCCTATGCAAGCCGATGTGCGCGCTGAGCTCCACGCTTTGTTATATGATGATGTTCAAGCCCTGGCCGGTGATGAAGCGCCGACCCTTAAGCTGGTTGAAGAACGGATCATGGCATTTGGAGCGCCGCAAGAGGTCGCCCTTCGCTATCATCAACCCGCACCGATTATTGAAGCTGTGGACGCCCGTTTGTTTTCGAAATTGGCCCTTGGCCTGATATTGGGTCTCGGGATTCTTACGCTCAGCATAGGAATGTCGTCGCCAGATCAAACTGCGGCAGAGTTGCAAGTCGGCTTGAGGGATGCAGTCTTTCTTGTACTTGGCGTCATGCTTGCCTTGTTTTGGGGCTTAGGGGCGCTGCGCCGAGCTCAACCAAAACTGTTCGCGTGGAAGCCCACCAAACTTCCCGCTGTGCGTGACCCAGACCAAGTCTCGCGGCCTTTGGCTGTGTCGGCCTTAGCGGCTGGATCGGTAGGCCTTCTCATCCTAATGAACCCAATCGCCTTTTTCGACTTGCTCTTAAATGGCCAGAGCCCCGCAGCCCTTGTCAATGCCTTTACCTATAATGACCAATTCCTGTCTGAACGCGCACCCTTTTTGTGGAGCATACTC
>JBEIEG010000160.1:0-6154 GCA_040383035.1 Hyphomonadaceae bacterium
GCCATGATCTGATCTTCCCGCACCATGAGAACGAAATCGCCCAATCAGTCTGCGCCCATGATGGCACGCCTCTGGCGAATATCTGGATGCACAACGGCTTTTTGACCATGAATTCCGACAAAATGTCGAAGTCGCTCGGCAATGTCGAATTGGTGCATCAATTGGTGGATCGCTGGCCCGGCGAAGCGCTGCGGCTTGCCCTCCTGTCCGCCCATTATCGCGCGCCGCTGGATTGGACCGATGAGTTGATCCTGCAATCCATGAAGACGCTGGACAGGCTTTATCGCGCTCTCGATGGCGTCTGGAACGAACGGGTGGAGCCTGTCCTGCCAGATGGCATTATGGCAGCGCTGTGCGACGACCTGAATACACCAAAGGCCCTCGCCGAGCTCTCCATGTTGGCGCGCAAGGCTAATAAGGCGGAGACCTTTGAGGACCGCAAGCGCGCGAAGGCAGAGCTATTGGGTGCTGGTCTGCTGCTGGGTATCTTGGGGCAAGAGCCTCAGGCTTGGCTGTCGCGCGCGGGCACGGCGGTTGAAGACGATGTCACCGCTGAGATTGAAGCCATGGTGCAAGCCCGCTTTGAAGCCCGTGCCAACCGCAATTGGGCCGAGGCCGACCGCCTGCGCGCAGAACTGGCGGCGCGCGGGGTTGAGGTCACCGATGGCAAGGACGGCGCGAGCTGGCGGTTCATCTCGTGATCCTCCATCGCAACCATCTTGACCTTGGACTGATACTTGGGATTAGTCTGATGGGGCTTGCAGGCTGTAAGCCCACCAAAGAAGCCCCAGCAGCGGAGGCTCAAGTTGAAGCCCGCCCGGATGCGACGGCAACTGCGGACGTGGATAAGCGCGCGACCTTGGCCCTAAAGCAGGATTTGGTGACGCGCTTTCCGCAAAACAGTCCGACCGCCAAAGTCGAAGCGGGCTTGATTAAAGACGGCTTTGTCTGCGGCCCTAATCCAATGAAGACGGACGAGCGCGCCTGCCTGAAGGCCGTTCGCAAGGATGCCTGCGAAGAGAACACCATCGTGCGCAGCCAGCCCTATCAGCCAGAAAAAGCCCAATTTATCCGCATTTGCGAGATAAAGAAGTAAAGCTGGCTCTAAACCTGCATGGTTAGATAGGCTTTACCCGCTAGCGCCAAAAGTGCACCAAGGGTCAAAATGGTCCGCAAGGGCCGGTACCAGAGGGGCCAACGCCGCGTGCCGCCACCTGTCGAGACAAAGTCCCAAACCCACATCAGGATAAATCCACCTGCCAACATGCCAAGGCCAATAAGCGGGGCAACATATTGGGTGACGATGGCCATAGCCGAGACCAGCGACGGCAGAACTGCAGCGGAAAGCGTCAAAAAGCCCGGTGCTTCTGGGCGTGCCCCAATCTCAAAGCCCCAGCGCGCACCGCCTAGGAACGAGAGGATCACGCCAGAATAGGCAAAAAACAAAGTCGTGGACACCCCATCATAGGGGGACGTGGCCAAAACGCTGCCTGCCAAAGTTCCAAAAAACGGTACCAAACCCAAGACACCAAGGATCCAAGGGGCTTTTGGGGCAACATCTCGACGGCGCATACTTGTCTCCTTGCGCCATCACAGCGCCCTAGAGCCTCGCGCGCAAAATCTGAAACAGATTTTCGCGGCACAGAGACTCAAAAATATAAAGCTAGATCGACCTGATGTGCGTCAGATCTGACACACGGCGAACTAGGCCTCAACCCGGTGCAAAGCGCCTGACAATCCCTGCAGCCGATAGCCCCGCTATAAGTGCCAGCAGGACCCCTGCTAGTCCATGCAATACAGCATGATCTCTCGCAAATTCAAAGAGGGCACGTTCGGCCCCCACCTTGGTGACAACCAAAGTCGTCAAGGTCGACTGTGCCGGCCTGCCATTACGGAATACCATGACTTTGGCGGTATAGAGACCCGGCGGCGTGCGGTCTGGCATCTGAATGTCAGCGCGGAACAAGCCGCCTTTAAGCAGCTTCACACCGTTAGGATTGTCCACATAGAGCTTTTCGCGCTGGCGCTGGGCCACAAAGGCGTCGATCAAAGTCTCCGCCAAGGGTGAATCGGCACTGGCTTTGGCGATGTCCAATTGGCCTTTGGGTCTGAGCCCATAGAGCGAAAGCGTGTCGCTGGGCGCAATCTGTTCAAGCGGGCGGGCGCTAGCCACGCCGAAAAAAGTAGGCGCGGCGGCGAAACTAATTTGATCCTTGCCGATCCATAAGCCCGCCGTGCGCTTGCGCTGAGCAATCCACGCCGGGCGGTCTGGACCACGAACGGCCACAACAATGTCGGTGCGACCAACAGAGCCTGCCCGGACCGAGCCAAAGATTGTGACCTTGGCCCCGGTAAAGCTGGACGTGACCAAAACGGCATCATCAATCAAGGCAGCTGAAACTTGCGTACTTTGCGCTTGCGCAGCGGGCCCAATGATGAGGCCCAACAGCAAGACCATCCAGAGCGAGAAGCGCGCCATCATAGCCCACCCCCGGGCGAGGACAGCTCAAACAAAGTCGAGGGGACAAACACCAAATCTGCCGCCAGTCGCAAAGCCACCAACAGGACCAAGGCGCCAAGTAGCGCACGCAATTGCTCCCCCTTCAGCTTGCGGCCGATAATCACGCCAAACTGTGCGCCCATCACGCCGCCCACGATCAATAGCCCCGACAGCACCAAGTCGAGGCTGCCATTGGCCGCTGATTGCAAGAATGTTGTAGCCGACGCTGTGATTAAGACCTGTAGGGTCGACGTGCCGACAACCAGATTGGGCGGCATGTGGATAATATAGACCAAGGCGGGGATCAGAATGAACCCGCCGCCGACGCCCATGATGGCTGACAATATCCCGACGCCAATCCCGATCGCTAAAGGCGGGATGATGCTGATCACCAGTTTAGAGCGCGGGAACCTGACCTTAAACGGCAACAGATGGGCAATATCGTTGGTGGACCTACGGAAACTGGCTGGTGGCCCGCCAGCCCGGGACTTGGCAATCGCGCGCAAGCTTTCCCACACGAGACTGGAGCCGAGGGAGCCCAGAAGAATGGTATAGGCAATACGGACCGTGGCTTCGGCAGCACCTTGCGACTTCAACCAGCTAAACAGAAGCGAGCCGATACCGACGCCAATGATGCCGCCAATAGAGATCACAAGGCCCATGCGCAAATCGACGCCGCGCCGCTCAAACTGGCCCACTACAGACGACATAGACGAGGCTGCAGCAAGACTTGCCCCGGCAGCAACGGCAACCGGCGCAGGAATGCCGATGAGCATCAGAAGCGGCGTCATCAGAAAGCCGCCGCCAACTCCAAAAATGCCAGACAAGCAGCCGACTACCAGCCCCAAAGTGGCCATGAGCCACGGACTTACTGCCATTTCCGCAATGGGCAGATAGACTTGCATGAACGCCGCCCCGGTAAGATCACAGACCATAGGCTGCGTCGGATGGCGTTTCTATGGCACTCGGTCACATTTGCAGCAACCAAGATCGCCTTTCAGGCGCGGTTGTCTAGCCGATCCGGTTTTTTGTGGCTTTTGGGCCAAACAACAGCCACGCCACAAAGCCAAAAAACGGCACGAACATCACCAGTACCGACCACACGGCTTTGCCAAAAGGCCCGGTCCGTTCATTCTGGAGGATGTTGATCACAGCCCAGAGCCCAAGAACTAGGGCGAAGAGAAAGCCAAAGGTGAAGCCATTACTCCATTCCATTCCGAACATGTGTCAGTCGCTCCTACATCAAGGCCCTGCATTTGCCTTGGACTTATGATATTGGGACCCCCAACGGCAGACGCAATGGCTGAGCGACCAAGCATCTGACTAGAAAGCACAGTCCAGACCCTTATGACCCCTGAAGTCCTGCCAGAAACCGACATGCCCGTCTCTGACCCACGCGGGTCGATTGAGACGATCACCCTTGGCTGTCGCCTAAACCTGTATGAGTCAGAGGCCATGCGTAATCTGGCTGAGGACGCTGGGTTGTCCAATGTCGTGCTAGTCAACACCTGCGCGGTGACAGGCGAAGCTGTCCGGCAAGCGCGCCAGACCATCCGCCGGGCCCGCAAGCAAAAGCCCGATGCGCTGATTGTAGTGACCGGCTGTGCCGCCCAAATCGATCCCGGCATGTTCGCTGCTATGCCCGAGGTGGACCGCGTGATTGGCAATGCCGAAAAGGCCGAACCAAAAACCTTCGTCGCCCTCGCAGGCGGCCAGACTGAGCGCGTGCTGGTCAATGACATCATGAGTGTGCGCGAGACGGCAGGCCATTTGATCGATGGTGTGCAAGACCGGGCGCGTGCCTATGTTCAAGTCCAGAACGGCTGCGACCATCGCTGCACCTTCTGTATCATTCCGTTTGGACGCGGCAATTCCCGCTCTGTCCCTGCCGGGGAAGTGGTTGCGATGATTGGCCGTTTGGTTGCCAAAGGCGTGCCGGAAGTCGTGTTATCTGGCGTCGATATGACGTCTTGGGGCGCGGACCTGCCAGGCCAACCTACGTTGGGCGATCTGGTCCAGCGCATTTTGAAGCTGGTGCCAGACCTTAAGCGTTTGCGCCTATCTTCCGTCGATGCGGTGGAGATTGACGACACCCTTTTCCGCTTGTTTGCTGAAGAAGAGCGCATGATGCCGCACTTGCATCTCTCGCTGCAGCATGGTGCGGACATGATCTTGAAGCGCATGAAGCGCCGCCATACGCGCGATGATGCGATCCTGCTCGCTGCCCGTTTGCGCGCTGCCCGGCCCGATATCGCCTTTGGTGCTGACTTGATTGCCGGCTTCCCAACCGAGACCGAAGCGCATTTTGCAGACTCGCTGGCCTTGGTGGATGAAGTGGGCCTCGCCTTCCTGCATGTGTTCCCTTTCTCACCCCGTCCAGAAACACCGGCTGCGCGCATGCCGCAATTGGATAAAGCGACCATCAAGGCGCGTGCCGCCCTGTTGCGCGACAAGGGCCAGCAGGCGCTCACCGCCTATCTCGATAGCCAGATTGGCACGACGCAAACCGTGCTGATCGAGCGCGATGGCAAGGGCCGCCTCAATAGCTTTGCCGAAATCCAAGTGCCCGGCGGTCAAGCCGGTGCCTTGATCCAAGCCCGCGTGACCGGTCGCGCTGACGGATTTTTGTTGGGCGAGTTGGTTTGATTTAGGCGCTAACGTGCCATCAGTTGCGCGAGGGCGCGTTCGGCTTCTTCTCTCTTCGAAAAGTCAGGCGATCTTAGCCGGGTTTCCGCATAGGAGACGCCCTGCGCAGTTGCTATGGGCGCGCGCAGGAATGCGAGGATCGCCATCAAGAATGGCGTGCTTTCCAACCCGGTCTTAACCGTCCTGCCCAGCGGCAAACGGCACACTATTTGATAGGTCTCGACATCGGAATCATATTGGGAGCTTGCCACATCGCAGCTCTCCAGATCGGGCAACTCATAAGTCTTCACTGAGGTCTGGTTGAACAGCTGATAGGTGATGGTCAGCTTCCCGGGCCGTATCTCCCAAATCTGGTCAGGGCCAAGGGCAGAGCCCGCCACAAAGGCCAAGGTAACAGACAAGCCGCCCAGCACAATGATTCCGAAGAATAGCGTCAGAAAGGAAGGTGGCCATAAGGCTGACCCAAGCTCGACCAACAGTAAAATGGAAAGCGCGGCGCCAACCCCTCCAAAGATCAAGCGGATGGGTGTGGGCATGATATGGGACAGGACGATTGGCTCGCCCGGTGCATGTGGTGTGGCTTCCATAACCCTGATTATACTGGCGGTGCGTTAAAGCGGGGTTTTGATTATCGGGAAATTTTTGCAAATTGGATGACCTCCCCTCGCCCCTTATGGGGTGAGGGGCTATAACGCCTCCCTAATTCAAGCGACGAATCTCAAACGGGCTGTCGAGCGAAAAGGCCGGGACTTGGGCTTCGAAGGTTTCGCCTTTGTCGGTCTGCATCAGATAGCTGCCCATCATCAAGCCAGAAGGCGTCGAAAGGGGGCAGCCTGAGGTGTAGGTGAAGCTGTCGCCTTCACGCAGGATGGGCTGTTCGCCAACAACGCCCGGCCCCTGCACCACTTGGGTGACGCCGTGATGGTCGATAATCTTCCACGTCCGCGCGGTGAGCTGCACGGTTTGTTCCGACAAATTGGCGATCTCAACCGTATAGGCCCACATGAA
>JBEIEG010000161.1:0-6134 GCA_040383035.1 Hyphomonadaceae bacterium
ACGACTTCCTCCCAATGCGGCTCATCTATCCGGCAGGGCCCGCACCACAGCCCCCAGAAGCGCAACACAGCTGGGCGGCCCAAGGTGGCGAGGTTAAGGCCAGTACCATCGATCAAGCTGGCGGCAACGGACGGAAGGCGTTGCCCGTGCAAGATAGTCGCGGGGTCTTTTCGGCACCCTGAAAGGGCTAGAGCCCCGAAAGCTGAGACTGCAAAGGTGCGCCGATCCATCCGTGATAAAACCCTTGTCTGCTCGCAGGTCTAACAGACTTTATTTAAGCAGGCATAAAAACGGCGGCACAGTCGAAACCGTGCCGCCGCCAGATCTTACCCGCCAAACTGGCGCGAAGCCTTAGTAGATTTCGAACAGGCCAGCAGCGCCCATGCCGCCACCGATACACATGGTGACAACACCCCACTTCACATTCTGACCAGCCGCCTTACGACGACGACCTTCCAACAGAATGTGACCGGTGCAGCGTGTGCCCGTCATGCCGAATGGGTGACCAATGGCGATAGAGCCGCCATTTACATTATACTTCTCAGGGTCGATGCCCAAGCGGTCACGCGAATAGAGGCACTGGCTGGCGAAAGCTTCATTCAGCTCCCACAGGTCGATGTCGTCGACTTTCAAGCCATGACGCTCCAACAAGCGAGGCACCGCGAATACTGGACCGATACCCATTTCGTCGGGCTCGCAACCTGCAACCGCAAAACCTGCAAAGCGGCCGAGCGCCTCAACGCCGCGGGATTCTGCAGCCTTAGCCTCCATCAGGACAACAGCAGCAGCACCATCGGACAATTGCGAGGCATTGCCAGCAGTGATGAACTTGTCTGGGCCGCGCACTGGCTTCAAGGAAGCCAAACCTTCCAAAGTTGTGTCTGCACGATTGCACTCGTCACGGTCGACGATCACGTCCTTGATCGTTGTCTCGCCGGTTGCCTTGTCCACGACTTTCATCTTGGTGGCCATCGGGACGATTTCATCGTTGTAGAGGCCGGCGGCTTGGGCAGCCGCGATGCGCTGTTGGCTGCGCAGAGCATATTCGTCTTGATACTCCCGTCTGACGTTGTAGCGCTCTGCCACGATGTCGGCGGTCTCAATCATGGGCATCCACAAGGCTGGCTTGATGTTCAGTAGATGCTCTTCTTGGTAGTGCGACAAATTCATCGAACCGCCCATTTGCACCAATGAGATCGATTCAACGCCACCACCAATCGCGCAGTCACCGCCGCTTTGGGTGATGTAGTTGGCGGCCATCGCAATAGTCTGCAGACCTGACGAGCAGAAGCGGTTCACGGTGGTGCCCGAGGTGGTCACAGGGCAGCCGGCCCAGATGGCAGCGTTACGTGCGACGTTTGCGCCGGTTGCGCCTTCAGGTTGGCCAGCACCGATATAGACGTCCTCAACCAAGCCAGGCTCAATGCCAGCGCGCGCAATCGCGTGCTTAATGGCGTGACCGGTCATGGCAGCACCATGGGTCATGTTGAACCCGCCACGCAAAGACTTGGCAAGGCCCGTACGGGCGGTAGATACGATTACGGCTTCACGCATAGTGGCGGCTCCCTTTACTTCCTGACACGCCGGTTCATCCGGCTTTCTAAAGGTCTCTTAGCGTCTGTGTCGGGGATGGAAAGCCCTAATTTCGCAGTGACGCTGGGGCAGGAAGCAGAAATTGAGATCAAATCATGTTCAGATCAGTGATAGTCATTATGGAGAGAGCCGTCTTTGCCCCTTCGCGATAAGCCCATTGCGCTCGAATTTTTTGCCGGAGGTGGCCTTGCAAGACTTGGACTGAGCGCACAGTTTGACGTTGCTTGGGCCAATGATTTGGATGCGATGAAGTGCCGGGCTTGGCGCGAGAATTTCGGCGCACAGGGCTTGATTGAAGACGATGTGGCAAACATTCAGCTTGACCAGCTACCCCAGCGCGCAGCTTTGGCTTGGGCCAGTTTTCCTTGTCAGGACCTCTCTCTTGCCGGAGATCGCGCCGGCCTAAAGGGCGGGCGTTCTGGAACCTTATTTGCATTTATGGCGCGACTGGCCGAGTTGCGAGAACGAGGCGACCCTCCTGAAGTGGTGGTGCTAGAGAACGTCAAAGGCCTGTTGAGTTCAAACAGCGGGCAAGATTTGGCGGCCATTTTCAGGGCGCTGCAGGGCTTAGGCTATGCGGCAGGTTGCCTAGAAATGGATGCGGCTTGGTTCCTACCTCAATCAAGGCCCCGTGTTTTCATGATTGCCGTTCGCCAAAGCGTGGAAATACCGTCCGCGTTCTTGTCCGGTCCTGACCGGCCCTGTGTCTTCCAAACACCGGCCATTTTGAAAGCCCAAGCCGCTGTGCCAGACGCATTAAAATGGTTTGTGCCATCACCTTCCCGGCCATCACCAAGTTTAGCCGATATTCTCGACCTAGCAGACACGAGTTGGTGGGGTCTAAACAAGCTTGCCACCTTCGATCAGCAATTAAATGACAAACACAAAAGACGCCTTGAGACGCTCTTGGCTACGCCCGGCCGTCACATCGGCACAATGTACCGTCGGATCCGGAGCGCGGGCGGAGAGAAGCAGCAGCGTGCCGAAATCCGCTTTGACGGAAAAGTCGGATGTCTCCGGACACCAGCGGGTGGGTCCTCGCGCCAATTCTGGTTGGTGGTGGAAGGGGGCACCCTAAAAATTCGCCCGATCAATCCGCGCGAGGCCATGCGTCTGATGGGCGTACCTGATAGCTATCTTTTGCCTAAAGGCACTTTGGCAGGGCTAAAGATTGCAGGCGATGGTGTCGCCGTTCCCGTCGTCGCTTGGTTAAGCGAAAAACTTCTCGCGCCTTTATTGGCCTGTGCCCGCCCGTAAGCATCTGCTTGCCTTTAAGTGAAGGCACGTCTTAGAAAGAGGCGATGATCGACACTGCCCCCAACCAGAAATCCAGCCCGATTAAGCGCACACTTTCGATGATGCTGGCAGCGGGTGTGGCCTTGGCTATAGCCTATGGCGCCGGGGAAATTTCGCACCTTTCATCATTTTGGATCAGTGAAGCTGGTGCGCCTGATTTCTTCCGGGAACCCATTAACTTAGCGCTAGCCTTAGCTGGGCTTCTGGTCTGGCAAAAGCTAAGCCGACCGCCCGATCAAACGCCACCCTTATGGGGCTCACCTGCACTTGGGCTTGGTTGGGGCTGGTTAGTTGGATGTAGTTTGCCCGGCCTCGCGCTCCTAGGCCTAGTTATCGTGCAGGCTGGGGTTTTTGAAGGCCGCCCCTTCGCCCTTGCCGCCCTCATCATTCCCATACCTTTTATCCTGATCCACGCCATGGCGGAGCAAATTGTGGTTCGCGGTATTGCCCAGCGCGCCGGACACGCGGCGATTGGCCCCTTAGCGGGCATTGGCCTTGCAGCCATAACCTTCTGCGCTTTGCAGACGAGTCAAGGCTACAGCTCGGTCTGGCACATTGCCAATTCAGCGCTATTTGGAGCCGCCTTAGGATTTCTCGCGCTAGGCCGTGGCGGTATCTGGGCTGCGATCGCGGGCCATGCAGGCTGGACCTGGTTGGAAACCAGTTGGATCGGGGATGCGGTCACCTTTCAAAAGGACAGTGGCTTCTGGGCGGGGGCTGGGCCGGATTCGTATGGCTCACCCGTCTTTACTTTGGTCTTGATCCTGTTTCTGGCACTGATGGGCACAGGTCAGGCTTTGCAAGCCGCAAAAGAAAAGCAATAAGAGCAATCATGTCCACATCATTTAACTTAAGCCCCCCGATCATTGAGTATCTGTCTGAGGTCAACCAATCAGAGCACCCAGCCTTAACTGCTTGTCGGGTTGAGACGGCGTGTCACCCAAAGGCAATGATGCAAATCAGCGCCGAACAGGGCGCGTTCATGAGTTTTCTGATCCGTCAGTTGGATGTGCGCCTGGCCGTCGAAGTGGGAGTCTTTACTGGCTATTCGGCTTTGGTGACAGCACTTGCGTTGCGGCAAAATGCGGGGCCTGGCGGAAAGCTCTTTGCGTTCGACATCTCTGAAGAATTTACCGATTTGGCCAAAACCTATTGGCAGCAAGCAGATGTCGAAAGCACAATCGACTTACGTATCGCGCCGGCTGGCGACAGCCTCAGCGCCTTGGCAAACGAAGGCTATGCGGGCCGGATCGACTTCATGTTTGTCGACGCGGATAAGCCAAGCTACCAAGACTATTACGAAAAGGGCCTGACACTTCTACGCACTGGTGGTGTCATGCTGTTTGACAATATGTTGTGGAGCGGCTCGGTAGCGAATCCAAGCGATCAAAGCATCGAGACTGTTGCCCTCCGGGACCTTGCCTCTCATGCTAAAACCGATCCCCGTGTGCGCGCTGTCATGGTTTCTATTGGCGACGGCCTGATGCTGGTGACCAAAATCTAAAAGCTTGATGGGTGCAACACCCGCTCGGCCTGGTTCTCAAACGCTGCCGCGGCCCTATCGGGCAACCCACAAATTGCCTTGGCGCACCAAAATTTTGTCTGACAAGCTGCCGGTGTTGTCGACACCACTGGCTGCAATCTTTGCGAGACGGGTCATGTCACGGGCGCGATCGGCCCGACCGACAACCAATGTATCGCGTGTAGGCACGGCAACCGCCAACGGCCCCCCTAATTGCTCTTCGAGTTTAGTCCAGACTTGGTCGAGGGCTAAAAGGCTCGTCCCATAGGGCCGATCTGGATCGGCTTCTAATAAGCCGTCATTGACGGTCCATTTGATGCCGGTCAATTCTTTCAACGTATTTGCTCGGGCCCGATCAAACGCTTGGGTGGCACCTAATTGCAAATCGTTCAGTCGGCCAATTGGCATGAGGGCAATGGTCGTTGGTGTATCGCCAACAAGGACTTCTTCAAGCCCTTCCGCAAACGGGCGGCGGACTACAGCATTTCGCTGTCCGAAGACAGCCGTTTGGACTTCAAAGGCGTTGATGGCTTGGGTGGTGCGGATCACCACACGCAACCGCTCGAGCTTGAACGGATCCTGCTGATCGAGGAGGTTGCGCACATTGGTTTCAAAGCGGCTATATTCAGCTTCTGGATTAGCATCTGGAAGATTGACGCGCGCCTGCAGCGTATCGAGGCGGACGCTGACTTCAGAATGGGTGACAACCCGCAAACCATTGACCAAACCATCCATGCGCTCCACCCCGCGCACGCCCGGAAGGGCAGACAAGCGACGTGCCATTTCCTCGCTGACTTCTTCCATCGATATCCGCTCAACTAGGGATACTGCAGACCCGGTGGGAGCTGGGTCAGAGACAGACTGGGCAAGCGCTGGGCCTGCGACCGTAAAGAAGGCCCAAGCGCAGGCGGACAGCAGGGATTGAGAGTTCATGATTCTTGTCCGTTTCAGTTAAAGGCCGGGTGCGCTCAAGCGCTCCGCCCGATCTGCTTCCTGCTTAGCGACCGGGAATGCGCAATAGTCGGCGGCGTAATAAGCACTCGGCCGACCATCGCCTGAAAGACCAGGCCCGCCAAAGGGCAACGCGGAAGACGCGCCAGTTGTAGGTCGGTTCCAATTAATCAGACCCGCGCGCAAATTGAGCGTTGCTTCTTCCCACAAGGCTGGGTCATCACTCACCAGACCGGAGGAGAGACCAAAGCGCGTGGCATTGGCCCGCTGGATGGCCTGCTCAAACGACTTAACGCGAAACACTTGGGCAAACGGCGCGAACAATTCCTCATCCTCAGCTTCTCGCGCGTGTGTCATGTCAATCATGCCCGGGCGCACAAAGGCGCGCCCTTCGATGCCAATGCGGGCCTTAACGAGGGATTTGCCACCTAACGCTTGCAACTCTGCTTCGAAATGGCCGACCCGTGTGGCTTGGCCGGCGTGGATGACGGGGCCCATAAAGGGGGCTGTCTCTGAATTCCAAGGTGCCAAGACCATACGCTCGATACGGGCCTGCGTTGCCTCGAGAACCTGATCACCAAAACGGCCTTCTGGTAGAATCAATCGCCGCGCACAAGAACAGCGCTGGCCGCTGGTAATGAATGCAGAATGCACGACCAAATCTGCGGCAGCCTCAATATCTGCCGGGTCCCAGATAATCAGCGGATTGTTACCGCCCATTTCAAGAGCCAGAATGACCTCCGGGCGGCCACCAAACATGCGGTGGATCGCC
>JBEIEG010000162.1:0-6130 GCA_040383035.1 Hyphomonadaceae bacterium
CCGTGGCGGGTTGAGCATTTGCCGGACTAGCCACACTTCGTGTTTAAGCGGGATTACTTCCGCAGGATCACACGCATCGACTCATAGCCCTTCACAAAGGCCGAGCGAATGCGGGTAGGCTCTGAGACGACCTGAATGTCGGAAAAGCGCTTCAAGGCTTCTTCCCAGACAATGCGCAATTGCATTTCTGCCAAGCGATTGCCGACGCAGCGATGGATACCAAAGCCGAAAGACAAGTGGTTGCGCGCCCGTGGCCGGTCGATCCAGAAGTCATTTGGCCGCTCAATCATCTCGTCATCCCGGTTGCCCGAGACATACCACATCACGACTTTGTCGCCTTTTTTGATCAGCTTGCCGCCCAATTCGACGTCTTCTAGTGCCGTACGACGCATGTGAGCCAGCGGGGTCTGCCAGCGAATGATCTCCGACACCATGTTTGGAATGACTGAAGGATCGGCGCGTAGCTTCTTGAATTCCTCAGGATTTTTGGAAAGCGCATAAAGCCCGCCGGTCAATGAATTGCGCGTGGTGTCATTACCGCCGACGATCAACAGGATCAGATTGCCAAGATATTCCAACGGCTCCATGTTGCGGGTGGCTTCGCCATGGGCGAGCATGGAGATGAGGTCATTGCCACCGCTATTATTGACCCGCTCGTTCCACAAATTGGTGAAATAGGCCAAGCATTCAAATAGTTCTGCGCGGCGCTGGTCTTCGGTTTCGATGATCCCACCTGGAATCGGCTGCGCCGTGGCCACATCTGACCAGCGGGTGAGCTTGCGGCGGTCTTCCCAAGGGAAGTCGAACAAGGTCGCCAGCATTTGCGTGGTCAACTCAACCGAGACCTTATCAACCCAGTCAAACTCTTGATCGATTGGCAGTTCGTCGAAAATCAGATTGACCCGCTCACGGATCGTGCCTTCCATTTTCGCGAGATTGTCTGGCCCGACGATGGGCTGCACGACTTTGCGCTGGGCGTCATGCTTGGGTGGGTCCATGGCGATGAACATGGGCAGAATGAAGTCTTCGTCAAAGCCGACGATCGTAATCCCGCCCAAGAAAGCATCGGACGAAAATTGATGGTGGTTGGTGTCCACCGCCATAATGTCTTTGTAGCGGGTCACGGACCAATAGCCGCCGACTTTTTCTTCTTGGCTGTCACACCAGTGGATCGGGTCTTCTTTGCGTAGACGCTCGAAATAGGACCAATGGCAATCATGGGTCCAAAGCTCTGGCATGGCGACATCAATCTCTTCGAGCGGAATAGACCAAGCCCGCTTGGCGTGATGTTCTTGAACAGACTTAAAATCTGCAGGATTGAAGTTGCCGTCGGCCATAGAAGTTCTCCCAATGTCGAGACCATTTGTGCGATACTCGTTGATGACATGGGGCCACATTTTGAGGCTTTTGTCACCCCCTGACGCCTGCGTCATGTTTGAAAAAATTCTTGAGTAGAAGACTTTACGCAGCGCGTGGCCGCTTTGTCCCTATTTCCAAAACCCCTACAAGCCTTTAGCCTGACTGTCGGCCAAGCGGTCGCTTCGTAATGCTCCACAAAAGGACCCCGGACATGGATTTGAATATGGCCTTGATGCGGGCCACATTTAAACTGGACCAGCGTCAGGAAGACGGCGTTACGACGAGTGGTACCGGCTGGCTGGTGCGTTTGCCAGAGGCAGACGGTCAGGGCAGTTCTGCGCGGCTCGCCCTGGTTACGGCGGGGCATGTGTTGGACCGGATGAAGCATGAGCAAGCCTCAGTCCATTGGCGTCGGGTAGATGCAGATGGGCGCTGGCACCGCGAGCCGGCACCTGTCCAGATTCGCTCTGACGCTGGCGCGCCTTTGTGGCACCGCCATCCCGACCGCGACATTGCCGCTTTACCCATCGACCCCCCGGGCCATGCGCACGATTGGGCTATCGACTTTGAACAATTGGCTGATGATGCTGCTTTAGAGGCCTTTGACGTCCAGCCGGGCGATGAAATGCTAGCACTTGGCTATCCGCGCGGTCTGTCGGCCAATGAAATCGGTTTTCCGATTCTGCGCGCAGGAAGGGTAGCCTCTTACCCGCTATGGCCGAGCGCAGATTTCCCAACTTTTTTGATGGATTTTGCCGTCTTTGCCGGCAATTCCGGCGGCCCGGTCTATATGTCAGACCGGGCGCGCAAGCGGGTTGGCGCGCGCGATTTTCACGAAGCGCAATTTGTGGCAGGCCTTTTGGCCCAACAAGTGGTTTTAACCGATGAGCGGCTCGAGATTGGCATCGTGCTGCACGCAGCCTTCATTCGCCAATGCCTTCTCGCCTTGAAAGAAAAGCTAGACGCTTAGCCGCCTTGATCTTCCTTGGCTTGAAACACGAGGACCACGCCATTGATGCACCAACGCTGACCAGTCGGCGCCGGGCCATCTGGGAACACGTGACCTTGGTGGGCACCACATGTCGCGCAATGGCACTCTGTGCGGGGATAGAGCAGCTTCCAATCGGTCTTGGTCGCAACGGCTTCGGTCGTGATCGGCTGGGTAAAGCTCGGCCAGCCAGTGCCAGACTCAAACTTGTCAGCGGTTTTCCATAAAGCGGTACCACAGCCAACACAGTGAAACGTGCCGTCGCGCTTTTCGTCATTCAGGGGCGAGGTAAAGGCGCGCTCGGTGCCTTCTTGGCGCGCAACCTGAAACTGAGCGGGCGTCAGAATCGTCTTCCATTCGGCATCGGTTTTTTGGACGGTGAAGCGGTCGGACTTGGCCATGATAATCTCCTATGGGCCTCTTTACGCAAGGCAGGCGCGATTGGTTGCAGTCTAAGTGCGTCACATGCCGGTCTTGACGACGCCTTTTCCGTAGCGCGCATGCACTGAATCGAGCGCGCGCTCTAGGGCGGCACGCTTTGGTACCTGCGTGTTCAGAAGGTCGCCCTGATCGGCACCCACTAGCGCGCTTAAATCCGAAAGCCCGACCCCAATCAAACGAAAGGGGCCCTTGCTGATTTCTGCGCTCAACAAAGGGCGCGCGGCCTCAAACACCACGCGTCCGGTGGCGGTTGGTTCTGGCAGGGTCAGCCGCCGCGTGACTTGTTTGAAGCCAGAGGTCTTAAGTTTGAGGGTGACAACCCGGCCCGCATGACCCTTGGCGCGACTGATTTCCCCGACTTTAGCGCATAGCCGCTGCAGAATGGGCTCCAGCTCGTCCAAGCTTTTTAGGTCATGATGGAAGGTGGTTTCAGACGAGATTGACTTGCGCTCGCTATCTGGCTCCACGCGGCGGTTGTCGATCCCGCGCGCCATATTGGCCAATCTTGTGCCCCCGTCGCCATAGCGGCGCGTAAGGTCGAGGGGGTTTGCAGCAGCAAGGTCACCGATCAGCTGATAGCCATCGCGGTTAAGCGCTTTGGCAAAGGCTGGACCTACACCATGGAGAAAGCCAACGGGCTTGGGCCACAATATCTCAGGCACATCTTCGGGACCCAGAATGGCAAAACCGCGCGGCTTGTCGAGGTCACTGGCCGTTTTGGCCAAAAACTTAGTACACGACAGGCCGATGGAGACGGTCAGCCCCATCTCGGTCTCGATCTTGTGCTGAAAGCGCGCCAGCGTCAGGGCAGGGGCACCGTGATGCATTTGAGTGGTGCCCGAGAGATCCAGATAGGCCTCATCAATCGAGACCGGCTCTACCAAGGGCGTCAGCGCCTGCATGGCTTGGCGAATGGCTTTTCCTTCCCGCGCATAAAGGGCCATATTGGGCGAGATCACGGTCGCATCCGGGCAGAGCTTGAGCGCCTTAAACATCGGCATCGCAGAGCGGACACCCGAAGCCCGCGCGATATAGCAACACGTCGCCACCACGCCCCGTCGCCCGCCGCCTACAATGACGGGCTTATCGCGCAGCTCGGGCTGATCGCGCTTGTGGATCGCTGCATAAAAAGCATCGCAGTCGATATGGGCGACCGAGAAGGTTTGCAGGCTTTTATGGCTAATTTGCCGCCTAGAGCCGCAATTTGGGCAACGCAGCGCCTGTTCGCTCCCCTGAGACACGTCCTGATAAAAACAATCGCGGCATAGACTTGGCAAGGCTCGATTAACTCCCATGCGATACAAGCACACTTCAAGCTTGGGGTCACTCTAAGCAAAAAGATTGGAGCGGAGTATGGCGGCGTCGGTCGCAACTCATGAAACGGAACAGCCGTTGGCAGAGCCAAAGGCGCAAAAAACCGTGATGATTGTTGAGGATAATGAACTCAACATGCGGCTGTTTCGCGACTTGCTGGCAGCCTTTGGCTATCGCACGGTGGAAACCCGTGACGGCCTGATGGCGCTGGACTTGGCGCGCGCTGAAAAGCCAGACTTGATCTTGATGGACATCCAATTGCCCGAGGTCTCCGGCCTCGACATTACCCGCTGGATGAAGGCCGATGATGAATTGGCTAGCATCCCCATCATCGCTGTAACCGCCTTTGCGATGCGGGGCGATGAAGAGCGTTTCCGCGAAGGCGGCTGCCAAGATTACCTGTCAAAACCCATTTCCGTGGCCACCTTCATTGGTGCTGTGCGCAAGTTCATAGGATAGCCCGATGACTGCACGTGTCCTCGTTGTTGATGATGTCGAACCCAATGTTCGCTTGTTGGAAGCAAAGCTTCAGCATGAATATTATACCGTCATCACGTCTAATTCTGGCGAAGATGCCATCGTGAAGGCCAATCGTGAGAATCCTGATGTAATTCTGCTCGATGTCATGATGCCAGGTCTCGATGGGTTTGAGACTTGTAAGCGGCTGAAAGATGATCCCGCCACCCGCCATATCCCGGTGGTGATGGTGACCGCCCTCGACCAGCGCGAAGACCGGGTCAAAGGCCTCGCCGTTGGCGCAGATGATTTCCTCTCCAAGCCAATTGACGACATCACCTTGTTTGCGCGGGTAAAGTCGCTGGCCCGCTTTAAGGCGGTAGCCGATGAGCTTCGCTTGCGTGAAGCCGCTGGCCGGCGCATGGGCGTGATTGAGGGCGGTTCGAACCGAGAATTGGGCCTCAACGCCCGCATCCTAATCGTGGAAGATGACCCCCGGCGCGCTGCGCGATTAAAGCGCACGCTTGAAGCCGAACAGCGCCCGATGCTGATGCAGGATTCCAACGAATTGGGCCCCATGGGTCAATCGACCGTGGAGTTGATGATTATCTCTGCCTCTGGCGCATCCTTTGACGGTCTGCGCCTTGCCGCCCATGTGCGCGGCCAAGAAAGCACCCGCAGTTTGCCAATCCTTGCGATCTGCGAACCGGAAGAAAAAATCAAAGCGCTGCGCGCGCTGGAAGTGGGCGTCAACGACTTCATCTATCGCCCGATTGATGACGAAGAATTGCTGGCCCGCACCCGCACCCTGATCAAGCGCAAGCGCCACATCGATCAGCTACGAATGACGGTGGATTCCAGCATGGAATTGGCTGTGACTGATCAGCTGACTGGCCTGCATAACCGCCGCTATATGGAAAGCCAGTTGAAGTCTTTGTTAGCACGCTCCTCACGCGGTGGCCCCCCGGTTTCAGTTTTGATTGCCGATATCGACCATTTCAAGCGCGTGAACGACTTATTTGGCCATGATGCGGGCGATGATGTGATCCGTGAGTTTGCCGCGCGCTTGGCCTCCAACTTCCGTCCGCGCGATTTGGCTTGCCGCTATGGCGGAGAAGAATTCGTGGTCATCATGCCCGAAACTAACGCCAATGACGCCAGTATGATTGCCGAGCGTCTACGCTCATCCATCCAAGAAGCTACCTTCTACCTCGGTAGCGCCCGCGATACGTTGGAAGTAACCTGCTCGGTTGGGGTCGCGGTCGCGAAAGCCAACGAACTCGACTACGAAACCCTCCTCAAACGCGCCGATGAAGCGCTGTATGTGGCAAAGCGCAGTGGTCGCAATAAGGTTGTTTCTCAGGCGGCTTAGTTGGCGCCACCCCTTCAGTCCGCTTCGCGGCCAGCTTCCCCATAAATGGGGAGGCGTTTCCAACCCGCCGCTTCCCCATTCATGGGGAAGCTCCGCCGGAGGCGGTGAAGGGGTTCCTTTTGCTGATTGGAATCAGCCTGAGTTTTGCTCGGACGACTTTTCCACCCAGAACGCCTTTGCCGCAGGCTCTGCCTCGTTAA
>JBEIEG010000163.1:0-6116 GCA_040383035.1 Hyphomonadaceae bacterium
ACCGGCCTTGGCCTCGCCCTTACCCGGGAAATGATGCAACTCCTTGGTGGGACCGTTCGAGTCGAGAGCGACGCAGGGCTTGGATCAACCTTTACCCTGTCGCTGCCAGCAAAGGGCTTACAGGCTAAGGATGTAGATGTGCAGATTGCAGTTGACGAGGCTGCGCCATTAATCCTCGTGATCGATGATGATGAGGTCAGCAATACATTGGCGCTGCGGGCGGCCCAAAGTCTGGGCCTGAATAGCGCGATGGCGTTCACAGGCAGTTCGGCCCTCGCCTACCTAGCCAATCGCGCCGTTGATCTGGTAATTTTAAACCTCGAGCTGCCAGATATGGACGGTTACACCTGTCTGGCCGCTCTGCGTGCCAATGCAGTGCTGAATGACACACCAATTGTTGTGATTGCGGCGGATGATGATCAACGCAAGTCGATCGCCCTTGGCGCACAAGAACACTTTATGAAGCCAGTTCTAGGCTCCGTATTGGGCGCTGCGATTGCGCGGCTCATCCGCCCGAAGAGCGAAGCCTCCGATGCTGAAACCATTGAATTGCCCCGTTATCGCCAATGGAAAGCGAATTCATGACCCATGGGATACAGTTTTGCCTATTCAAATGTACGCAAATCATGAAATTGCTGAACGGCAAGTAACGGGGGCTGTCATGCAAAGAATTTTGCTGGCCGAGGATCATGACGACAATCGCGAAATGCTGATGCGTCGTCTTACACGGGCTGGATTTGAAGTGCGCGGGGCCAGCGACGGTCAAGACGCCCTAAGCCAAGCTTTGGCATGGAAGCCAGACCTTGTGCTGATGGATGTATCGATGCCGGTTATGTCGGGCCTCGATGCCACGCGCTTGATCCGCGCGGAGCTGGGCGCAACCATCAAGGTTATCGCCCTAACCGCCCATGCGATGAACGAGTCCCGAGAAGCGTGCTTTGAAGCAGGCTGTGATGCCTTTGCTACCAAACCGGTGGATTGGCCGAACTTGATGGAAGAAATGACGCGCCAATTTGAAGGGGGTACGGCGTCGTGACCGCAGATCTCCAAGATCAATTTGCCAATACAAATATCCTGATTGTCGATGACATGCAGGATAATATCGATGTGCTGGCTCGGCGCCTGCGCAACCGTCAAGCCACCGTCTATGAGGCCAGTGACGCCACAGAAGCGCTGGACATTCTGAGTGTTTCGCCCATCGACATCCTGCTGCTGGACGTCATGATGCCGGGTCTAAGTGGTTTGGATGTGATCAAGAAAATCCGCAGCAAACGGTCTGCCGCGGCTTTACCGATCATCATGGTCTCTGCGCGCGCGGACCAAGCCATGATGGTGGAGTGCCTGCAGGCGGGTGCCAATGACTATGTGACAAAACCCGTTGATTTTCAGATTGTGAGTGCCCGCATCGCGACGCAACTGGGCATCCGCAATACCTATCGCGCCGCGCTTCGGGATCGGTCAAAACATATCGGAATCGCAGAAGAAAGCCGAATGCGCTTGGCAGAAGCCGAAGCCAAGATCGCAAACTTAACGAGTAAGGCTTAGACCAGCAAAAGCCCATTAGCCATTATAGTCATGCCACAGACCTGTCCCGTCTAAGAGCTGCAGTCCGCCTTCAGTTTCCCGTACATAAGTTGGGTCGAGTGGGGCCTTAAATGCCCCACCGGGTACATCCAAAACATAGGTGGGCTGGGCGAGTCCGGTCAGCGTGCGGCGTAACCCCGCCATAAGGTCTTGGCCTTCTGCAATCGGCAACCGAAAATGGCTGGTTCCGGGGGCAAGGTCTGGATGGTGCAGATAATAGGGCTTTACCCCAAGGGCGACAAAGCCGCGCATCAGGTCTTGCAGCACCTCCAAGCGATCATTCACGCCGCGTAGCAGAACCGACTGACTAACCAAACTAATCCCCGCCTCACGCATCCGAATAATGGCGGCTTTGGCTTCGGCGGTGAATTCACGGGGATGATTGGCATGAATGGCGACCCAAGTTGCGACGCCATCTGCCCGCAGCGCGCTTACAAAGTCATCGGTCACCCGCTCAGGTGCCACAACTGGTACACGTGTATGCCACCGCACGACTTTCACATGATCAATGGCGGCCAAGGCTTGCACCAGTTCGCCCGCGCGACGGGCTGACAGCATAAAGGGGTCGCCACCTGTCAGAATGACTTCAAAAATCTGAGGACGGGCGCGGATGTACTCCAAGGCCTGATCGAGGTTTTCGCCCACCAAAGCCTCGCCACCCGGCCCCACCATCTCGCGACGGAAGCAGAAGCGGCAATAGACTGGGCAAACCGACAAGACTTTCAGAAGGACGCGGTCTTCATAGCGGTGGACGAGGCCTGGCACGGGCGAGAAGGCCGCATCATCAATCGGGTCGGCGCTTTCCTCTGGACTTTGCTGCAGCTCCAGCACGGATGGTACAAATTGCGCCCGGATCGGGTCTTGCGGGTCGGCGCTGTCGATCAGGCCCAGCATCGTCGGCGTCACCGCCACGGCATAGCGTTCTGCCACCGCCTCTAGTCCGGCCGCTGCTTGTGAAGTTACGATGCCATGGGCCTGAAGATCGACAATTTTGGTGCTCGATGCTTCTGCCTGAACGGGCTGCGGGCGTGCTTTAGTCTTTGCCTGTGGAGCCAAAACCGCCTGTTCCCCGTGCCGTCTCGTCGAGTTCTTCAAGCTCCATCCAGCCAATCTGTGTAATGGGTGCGACGACCATTTGCGCAATGCGATCGCCACGATGGATGCGGAAGCCCTCCCAACCATGATTGATCAGGATCACGCCGACCTCACCACGATAATCCGCATCAATCGTGCCGGGGCTGTTGAGGCAGGTAATGCCATTCTTCAGCGCAAGTCCAGAGCGGGGGCGAATTTGAGCTTCATAGCCAGCCGGCAAAGCAATGCACAGCCCGGTTGGGATCAGAGCCCGCCGACCGGGCAATAGGTCAATGTGGCTGCCTTCGGCCAAAGCGGCGCGCAAATCCATGCCAGCTGATTGGCCGGTTTCATAAGTTGGCAGCGGTAAATCGCCAAAATGAGAAAGCTTTTTGACGGCAACCAAGGGACGAATGGCCTCCCCGGCCTCAGAAGGCGTTGTGGGCGCACGGGTCGAGAACGGCTTCAACATCCTTAGTCCTTCATGGGGCACTTGCGTTTGACAAGCGGGTCAAAAATCTCTGAGCGGCACAGGTGCCGCCGAACCTAGCTCAACCCAGTAGCCAGATTCGGTTGAACACTGGGCTCAAATCCATAATGCTTCAACCACCGAACATCAGCAGCAAACATGTCGCGCAAGTCCGGGATGCCATATTTCAGCATCGCCAAACGGTCGATCCCCATGCCGAACGCAAAGCCTTGATATTGATCTGGATCAATGCCGCAGGCGCGAAGCACATTGGGATGAACCATGCCGCAGCCCAAAATCTCGAGCCAATCTGTACCCGTGCCGATTTTCAATGCACCGCCCGAACGGTCACAGCGGACATCCATTTCCGCCGAAGGCTCTGTGAATGGGAAATGGTGTGGGCGGAAGCGCACATCCACGTCGTCGATCTCAAAGAAGGCGCGCATGAAATCCATCAGCACGCCCTTGAGATGGCCCATATGCACCCCGTCTTCGATGACGAGACCTTCAATCTGGTGAAACATCGGCGTGTGAGTCTGATCCGAGTCGCAGCGATAGGTGCGGCCGGGTGCCACGATCCGGATCGGCGGCTTCTGGTTCAGCATGGTGCGCACTTGCACAGGACTTGTATGGGTGCGCAACAACATACGCGAGCCATCTTCCTTCTCTTCAAAAAAGAAGGTGTCATGCATATCGCGCGCTGGATGCTTGGGCGGGAAATTCAGTGCCGTGAAATTGTGGAAGTCATCTTCGACATCAGGCCCTTCCGCGATGGAGAAGCCCATATCAGCAAAGATGGTTTGAACTTCTTCAAACACCTGCATGATCGGATGGATCTTGCCGCGCCGCTCGGGCCGCGCGGGCAAGGTCACATCTATCCGCTCTGCCAAGAGGCGCGCATCGAGGGCGGCTTGAGCCAGCGCCTCTTTCTTTTCGGCGATCGCGTCGCTGAGACTTTGCTTCAAGCCATTGACTAATGGGCCAAAAGTCTGACGCTCGTCCGGGCTCATCCCGCCCATGCCTTTAAGAAGTTCGGACACGCTGCCTTTCTTTCCAAGGGCATTGACGCGCACCAGTTCAACGGCCGCTTCATCTTGAGCGGCATCTAATTGGGCAAAGAGATCGCGGGAGAGAGTGTCAATATCAGTCATGAAACGGTCCTAGCGGATTGAACGGCCAAATGGGAGGGGGGTGGCGCAGATGATTGACGATCGCGCTTTGCCCAATCCTCACAAAAATGTGAGCCCGCCTAGCGCTGACACAGCCTGCCCTGCCCCCTAAGGAAACGGCTCAAAATTTCAGGCGGGCCATGGCCCTGCTTCAGGGAGAATCCAATGTTCCGTGCTGCCCTCTTTGCTTTCAGCGCTTTCGCAATGCCTTTGGCCGCCTTGGCCAACCCAGCCCAGCCCACCACAGCCGCGCAAGCGTTCAGCAATCCCTTCTTTGAAGCCAAAGCCACCAAATTTGGCGCACCGGCTTTTGATCGGATTCGCCCGGAACATTTCCGGCCAGCCTTCTATGAAGGGATGCGTCAACAAAGGGCTGAGATTGAGGCCATTGCCAACGCGAAAACGGCCCCCACATTCGATAATACCATTCTCGCGATGGAAAAGACTGGCCTGTTCCTCGATGATGTTTCGGCTGTCTTCTTCAATATGACATCAGCCAATTCCAGCGCGCCAATCCGCGCCATTCAGCGCGAGATGGGCCCCGTAATGGCCGCCCATTCGGATTCGATCCGCCTGAACCCGAAGCTTTTTGCCCGCGTTCAAGCGGTGTATGACAAGCGCGCAGCCCTGCGCACCCCTGAACAGCGCCGCTTGGTTGAACGCGTCTATCAAGGCTTTGTGCGCTCGGGTGCCAAGCTCAACACCGAGCAAAAGGCCCGCGTCTCGGAAATCAATCAGCGTCTGTCGAGCCTCAGCACGAACTTCAGCCAAAAAGTCTTAGCGGACACCAACCAGTTTGCGCTGGTTCTGGAAACCGAGGCTGATCGCGCTGGTCTGCCGCAATTCTTCCTCGATGCGGCTTTGGAAGCCGGTCGCGCGCGTGGCATGCCTGGCAAATATGTCGTGACTTTGAGTCGCTCGAGCGTTGAGCCCTTCGTAGAGCTCTCGACCAATCGGGCCATGCGCGAGAAGGCTTGGCGCGGCTGGGTGTTGCGCGGCGACAATAATGACGCCGAAGACACCAAGGCAACCGCCAGCGAGATTGTCACCCTTCGTCAAGAACGCGCCTCGATTCTGGGTTACGAGCATCACGCCGCCTTTACCCTAGCCGACACCATGGCCAAGAACCCTGCCAATGTCAGCGCCTTGCTGAACGGCGTGTGGGAGCCTGCGAAGGCGGCTGTTACGCGCGATGCTGCGGAATATCTGGCGCTAGCCAAGTCGCAAGGCTTTACGGGCGACAAGCTGGAGCCTTGGGATTGGCGCTTTTATGCCGAGCAAAAGCGTCGCGCGAAATACAATCTGAATGAAGATGAAGTGAAGCCCTATTTCTCGCTCGACGCCATGCTCGACGCACAATTCTGGGTCGCCAATCAATTGTTTGGCCTGAAGTTTAAAGAGATTACCGGCACCGTACCTGTCTATCATCCCGATGTGCGGGTGTGGGAAGTGATGGAGGGTGACGGCCGCCATATCGGCCTATTCTATGGCGACTTCTTCTCGCGCGAGAGCAAGCAAGGCGGGGCTTGGATGTCCAGCTATCAGAGCCAAGACCGTGTGAATGGCAATCTGAAGCCCATGGTCGTGAACGTGTTGAATTACACCAAGGCACCTGCGGGCAAGCCGACCTTATTGTCCTATGATGACGCTGAAACCTTGTTCCATGAATTTGGCCACGGCCTGCATGGGCTGTTGTCTAACGTCGCTTATCCAAGCCTCGCAGGCACCGCCGTGTCGCGCGACTTTGTCGAATTCCCTGCCCAAATCTATGAGCACTGGCTGGGCCAACGCCAAGTGTTGGAGCGTTTTGCCCGTCACAG
>JBEIEG010000164.1:0-6075 GCA_040383035.1 Hyphomonadaceae bacterium
CAGCGCAAAGATCTGTGCTTGCATCGGATCCGTCGCCGTAGGCTGCATCTTCTGCAAGAGCCAGAATGACACGCCATACAAGATCGGCCACGCACCAATTGCCAAGAACGTCCCAATGAGCGGCAAGGCCGTTGGGTCATAAGGAAGCAAGCCGAATAAATTAAAAACGGTCGTTGGGTCCTTGGCCGACAAATCGGGGATCCAGCCATAGAAAGGCGCGTGGCGCAGTTCAAGCGAGATTGAAAGGACTTTGAACAACGCGAAGAAGATCGGCATTTGCAGCAGCGCTGGAATACAGCCTGCGACCGGATTGATCTTCTCAGTTTGATAAAGCTTCATGGTTTCTTGCTGCTGGCGCTGCACGTCTGCGGCAAAGCGTTCCTTAATCTCTGCCATTTTGGGTGCGAGATCGCGCAGTTTCGCAAAGCTCTTATAGCTCGTGTAGACCAGCGGGAAGGTAACGATCTTGATTACTACCGTGACCATTAAGATGGCTACACCAATGTTGTTGGACACCAAGCCATTGAAGAACATCAGCATTGCATAGAAGGGCTTGGTCAGGAACCAAAACATCCCCCAGTCCACGGCATCCTCAAAGCGCTGAAGACCCAATTCTTGGCCGAGGGTGCGCAACTCAGATACACGCTTGGAGCCTGCATAAAGATGTTGTGTTGTGGTCAAGCTTTGACCGGCCCCCAAGGCTACGGGTGCTGCAATAAAGCTCGACTCAAACACTTCTTCATTGGGTAATTGGGTCACTTTGTAAGCGCCATCCACTTTGGTCTTTTGATCGGGGATCAAAGCAGAAAGCCAATATTTATCCGTGATGCCGAGCCAGCCGCCTGTACCAGCTTGTTGCAAGGCTTCACCCTTTTCAAGCTTTTGGTAATTCATAAGCTTGAGCTTGCCATCAAACATACCAACCATGCCCTCATGATTAATTCCGTTGGGCGGCTCTTTTGGTTTGGCGTGGCGGCGTATCGCGCCATAGGGCTGCAGCGTGACTGGTGCTGCGCCCGCATTTACGACCATGTCGGTGATGGTGAAGAGATAATTCTTATCGACCTTTACGACACGTTTGAAGGTTAGGCCTTGGCCATTGTCATAGGTCAGTGTGATCGGTGTAGCCGGCGTCAGCTTTTCGCCTGTTGTGGCCTTCCAAACAGTGTTTGGCCCAGGTAGAGCACCCGCGCTACCATCTGGGGCGGTAAAACCAAAAAACGCATAGTAGCCATCCGCCGTGCCTTGCGGGTGCAAGAGCGTGACCGCCCTAGAATCCGTTTTAATCGTGTCCTTATAGCGTTTTAAGACCAAATCATCGAAGCGCCCACCAAGGGTCGAAACAGTACCGCTGACGGCATCGGCATCAATGCTGATGCGCTGGCTTAGCCCCAAGGCGTCAGGACGGCTGACAGGCTGGCCCGCTGAAGCTGCAGCTTGAACAGGTGTTACTGTGGCAGTTGGGGCTGCAGCCTTTTGGGCAGCAGCCTGCGCCTCACGCTTTTGGGCCATCTCTGCCAGTCGGGCCTTCTCGCGCGGCATTTCATAGAAGTATTGAAAGCCAAGCAGGATCGCTAGGGACAAGGCAATCGCGATCGCGAGGTTCTTGGTATCAGGCGCTGAGGGTGGCGGAGACATGGGAGACGGGGACATTGGGGTCCTTGCTATCAGCTTCTAAGATGTGGCTGTTGCGGTTGTAACAGAAAGAGGGGCAGACTTCGCCGACAGCCTTAAGAACAGGGTAGTCAGGTCGTCAAGCAAAGCAGGCCATTCTGCTGTCACAGTTGCAGTACGTGCGACAGCTACATAGTCAAAACCCGGCCGACCATGAAGCGGCAATAGCTGTAACATTGCCGCGCGCAAGCGACGGCGTGCTCGATTGCGCGTGACGGCATTGCCGACTTTTTTGGAAGCCGTCAGGCCATACCGGATCAGGCCCTTTGTTTCAGCCTTTACGTCAGCAGAAGACCTAACCTGCAATAACACAAATCGCCCAGCGGCCTTGTGACCCTGAGCGACATGCAAAAACTGATGACGGATAGTCAGCCGATCAATGATAGCAGGCGGGCTAACGGACATGGGACTGCCCTAGCCGCCGAAAATCCTAAGCGCTCAAACGCTTACGGCCCTTGGCGCGACGACGAGCCAAAACCAGACGACCGCCTTTTGTGGCCATACGGGCGCGGAAACCATGGCGACGAGCGCGGACGAGGTTAGATGGTTGAAACGTGCGTTTCACGGCTGTTACTCCTGGCGGACAACCGCCTTGATCGAGAGGAAATTTGAACGGGCGCTGTTACAGAGCGCTTGGCGAAGAGTCAATCTCTGCACGCAGGCAGAGGCATCTATTTCGAGGTTAGAACTGCTTTCTAAAGCTCAGCTCCACAAAACGGCCGCGTGGCGCAAGCAGGGCCTTTTGATAAGCTTCTGGCGTATTGCCTGCAGAGTCGCGTACGCTCTGAGCAGAATCTGTCAAATTGTCGACTCGCAAGATCAATCGAGACCCTTTCAAGAAGGGTGTCTTCTTCACCCAGTTTGGACGCGCCTCGAAGTTCAAGAAGCCGCGCAAACTGACGGTGAATAAATCATCGAAGTAAAGGTCTGTCGCACCGGGAACCCCGCGTGCGCTGGCAATAATCTTGTTCTCTCCGCGCCATTCCCCAAAGGCGCGGAAGCCAATTCCCATATAGGACCAACCACCATTGAATTCGACCGTATGACGGCGTGATCCACCACCATCATCAACCGCCGCCCCGTCGAGCAAATCCAACTTTGGCAAATTGGGAGCCAGTACGATGGAGTCTTCTAGTTTTATAGAATGGAAGATGGAGAGGCTCCAACGGCCGGCCTGACCACCTTGGCCTCCGCCAAATCCGCCGCCGCCAAAACCACCCCCGCCGAAGAAAACGCTGGGCGGGGGGCCGCCGCGTCCGCCAAAACCGCCGCCAAATCCGCCCGGGATGCCCGTGGCCGGGCGTTGAGCGGTTGGTTGGCTGGTTGGACCAGTCGGTGGAATAGGTGCTTGGCTTGTACTCGTTCCCTGGCCCGACCCACCCTGCGGCCTTGTTGGCCGTTGGCCGTACCCAGTTTGTGGGCTGCTAGTGGTAGCCGCCGGCGCTTGTGGGCGTGGGCTGCCACCAAATCCGCCGCCAAATGCGCCACCAGCGCCACCCGGACCACGCCCAATCTGTGGACCGAAGCCTTTGGAGAAGGAAAAACCATAGCGGAAAATCGTGCTATCTGCGGAATCATAATTGATTGGACGCTGGTCAATCCCGGTCAGAACGCCAGCACTATTGCGTTCAAACCGACGCGGATAAGCAGCCTCCAATGCGGGCGTCAACACTGGAAAGGAAGCGATGGTGTCCTCGCTCGTATTGACCGCATAGCTGAGTGTCAGGTCGAGGCCTTCAAATTTGGCAGGCGAATAATTCATACTGAATGTCGTGTCTGCGCGGCTTTCGGCCTTGAGCCCTGAATTTCCGCCGCTTGTGCGATTGACCAAAACAGTTTGGCCAGTTTGGAAATCAAAAACCGCAGAACCCGGTGTGACGAGAAAAGGATTACCCAATTGCTGTATGCTAGGGGCAGCTTCTGAAGCATCATAGGCCATCGAAAGGCGTAAGGTGCTGATCGGGGACCAATTGACCCCGAGGCCCCCACCTTGCAGACCGTCAAAGTCCGACAGGTCGGTGTAAAAGCTGTTCACGCTGACGCTTAAATCGCCAAACTTCTCTCCAAAGCCTGAACGCCGACTGGTTACAGGGATCGAGAGATTTCCCCGCGCTGTCACATCACCACGGCTAAGATTGGTCAGCGTGATTAGCCCATTGCGTGAGGCCTGAGAATCGAGTTGGCGATCTTGATAACCAATGCGGAATGATCCTCGGATCGGGCCCGCGGGCACATCAATTAGGGGACCGGTTGTGTTATAAATCGCTTCAAAAACACTGACGGTGGAGTTGGTTGTCTGTGGCTGCGTCAAGGCAGAAAGTGTTTTAGTATCTGACTTTGTCTGATCGGCAGAACCTGTGGCCGTCCACTGCCAACCGGCCGTTGTGCCATTGACCGTAACAGCCGCACGCGAGGTGTCGACTTTTGACGTGCGCTCGATTGGTGTGTTCGCAGCCGGCAGCCCGGTTGGGGTGGGGGCTAAACCCAACAGACTTTGGGTTTCATTTGAGTCAAAGCGGAAGTCGAAGGTGGCCCCCATCGATTTACCGAAATTGCGATTGTAGCTAATGCCCAGCTCTGCGGCGCGTGTCTCAGGCAAAAGGGTTCTAAACTCAGTACTGGTGGGGGCTGTGGCGCGACGCACGCCACGCGCAGCTTCGGTGACACTGTTCTGACTTGAAACTTCTCCATTGATGGACAAGCGCCCTTTGGCTCCAATGGTTAGCAAGCCCAATTCGATTTCACCGCGCGATTGCTCACCTTCCGCCGCTGTCCCTGCGCTCATCTCCGTCGTGATAGCACGAAAATTATCTCTCAGAATGAAATTGATAACGCGCTGATCCGCCGAATAGCCGTATTGGAGCGCAGTCGATTCTGGGAAAATCTCAACCCGCAGAATAGCTTCTGAAGCAAGGCCCTGCACATCGCGGAAGCTGCTGATCCGGCGACCATTCAGCAAGATAACGGGCGGACCGCTGCCACGGCCCCGACCGGAACCTGTGCGCGGTCCTAGAGCTGCAAGTACTTCAGCAATGTTAGAGGCGCCCAGGGCTGTGATCTCAACGGGATCCAAAGTGGTTTCTGGAACGGCATCTCCGGGTACAGAGTTTGGGCCACGTTGTGCACGCACCACAATTTCTTCAACCGGCTGCTCTTCGGCGGCGGCTGGCGGATCCACAGGTTGGGCCGTGACGGGGACAGAATTAGCTTTGGCTGGCTGCAACTGGGCTGTTTGGGCCAAAAGCGGTGCGGGCGAGGCAAACGGTATCAGAGCAGCCGCGCTGCTTAAAAGTACCAAACGAATGGACATCGGGGAGACCTATTTTTCTTGTTGGACGGCTTTAAGCCAGCCAGTTGGAATTTTGCTTAGCGTGTTCAACGTGCGTATACGTTTATTCCGTCGCATAAGATGATGACAAAGTTGTTATGGCAAAAATGGGAGCTTATGGCCAATTCTACCCAAGGCGCGTGCAGTGCGATCTTGCCATATAGGACTTTAAAAACCGGGCTAAAAGATGATGAGCAGAATTAACCGACACATTATCTTGATCGAAGGCCCAATCGGCGCAGGTAAAACCAGCCTCGCCCTGCGGCTGGCGGAGGATTTGGAAGCGAAAGGACTAGAAGCCCGCGCTTTTCTGGAGTTCGACCCTGATCACCCCATTCGAACGGAGCAAGTCGATCTTTTGTCTGGTCGGGAGCCAGAGCCCAAAGCTTATGGGCTCGAACCTTGGGCACGGCTGGCGGCCCAATGTATCGTCAATCGAGGCATTGTTTTACTGGATGCGACCTTGATCCAGAATACCCTGCTGCCCGCTTTTGCTGCTGGTGTCTCTGAAGAACAAATCCTTCACCTTGCCAAGACGCGCTTGGCGGCTGTAGCCAAGGCCAAGCCAATGGTCGTCTATCTCCATGTGGACGACATGGCCGACCACCTCGAGCGGTTGCATGGGTCAAGCACCCCGTTATGGTCTGCCGGCAATTTGGCATGGATCGACGCAACACCATGGGCGCGGGCCAGAGATCTGAGGGGCATGCCAGCTTTGATTGGCTTTCATGAAGCTTGGCAGATTTGGGTAGAGACTTGGCTGGCGCAACTTGGCGATACAAGTCTGGTTCTTCGTGCCCATAGCGAAGAGACACCCTCCCTAAGCCAACTTGTTTTGAATCATGCAGCTAAACCCAGCTGAATGAAGCTATTTTGCCACTTCGCCTGACGAGAAACGTTGACGAAGCAGTCACTCTCTTCCATGTCACAAGCAGGTAATCCGGGGATGAGCATGGCAGGTCCACAAGCACACGATAAGCGCCCTTTATCGCCACACCTGCAAGTCTGGCGTTGGCACGTGACGATGGCGACATCGATTTTTCACCGGGCATCGGGCGTCGCCCTCTATTTGG
>JBEIEG010000165.1:0-6037 GCA_040383035.1 Hyphomonadaceae bacterium
CCCATGACTCCCCGTGAAAACATCCGTAATTTCTCCATCGTTGCCCATATTGACCATGGCAAGTCCACTTTGTCAGACCGCCTGAGTCAATTGACCGGCGGCCTCACCCAGCGTGAGATGAAGGAACAAGTGCTCGACAGCATGGATATTGAGCGGGAGCGCGGCATTACAATCAAGGCGCAAACCGTGCGCCTCGAATTCCAGCGTGAGGGTCAAGACTATATCCTGAATCTGATCGACACCCCGGGCCATGTCGACTTTGCTTATGAAGTATCGCGTTCTCTAGCCGCGTGCGAAGGCGCGCTTTTGGTGGTGGACGCCAGCCAAGGCGTGGAAGCCCAAACCTTGGCCAATGTCTATCAAGCCATTGATGCCGATCTTGAGATCGTGCCCGTCCTCAACAAGATTGATTTGCCCGCCGCAGAACCCGATCGCGTTAAGGCGCAGATCGAAGAAGTGATTGGCATTGATGCCTCTCAATCTGTGATGATCTCGGCCAAAACCGGCCTTGGCATTGAGGATGTTCTCGAAGCCATCATCACCCGCCTGCCGCCTCCCAAGACGGGCGACCGCGATGCGCCGTTGAAGGCGCTTTTGATGGACGCCTATTACGACCAATATTTGGGCGTGGTTGTTCTAGTTCGCATCATTGATGGCGTCATGAAAAAGGGCATGAAGGTCCGCATGATGGCGACCGGGGCCAATTACGCCCTCGACCGCGTCGGCGTATTTAAGCCCAAGATTACAGAAGTCGACGAATTAGGGCCCGGCGAAATCGGCTTCTTGACCGCTTCGATCAAGGAAGTGGCTGACGCCGCTGTTGGTGACACGATCACAGAAGAGCGTCGCCAGACGACCAGCATGTTGCCGGGCTTTAAGCCCGCCCAGCCGGTGGTGTTCTGCGGCCTGTTCCCAGTTGACGCCGCCGACTTTGAAGATTTGCGCGCCGCTATGGGCCGCCTCCGCCTCAATGACGCCAGTTTCTCCTATGAAATGGAAACCAGTGCGGCTTTAGGCTTCGGCTTTCGCTGTGGCTTCTTGGGTCTCCTGCACTTGGAAATCATTCAAGAGCGCCTGAGCCGTGAGTTTAATCTCGATCTCATCGCAACCGCCCCCTCGGTCGTCTACGAGATTAAGATGAAGAATGGTGAGACGCTTCATTTGCACAATCCAGCCGACATGCCTGACGTGATGGCAATTGAGGCGATTGAAGAGCCTTGGATTAAGGCGACCATCCTCACCCCAGACGAGTATCTCGGTGGCATTATGAAGCTGTGTCAGGATCGCCGCGGCAACCAACGCGAGCTAACCTATGTCGGCACGCGCGCCATGTTGGTCTATGAACTGCCGTTAAATGAAGTCGTCTTTGACTTCTATGATCGCTTGAAGAGCATCTCCAAAGGCTATGCCTCGTTCGATTATACGATTGAGGATTATAAGCCCGGTAATCTGGTCAAAATGTCCATTCTGGTGAATGAAGAGCCCGTAGATGCCTTGTCGATGCTGGTGCACGCGGGACGCGCTGAAATGCGTGGGCGGTCTATGTGCGAGAAGCTCAAAGACCTGATCCCGCAACATTTGTTCAAAATCCCCATTCAAGCCGCCATTGGTGGCCGCGTGGTAGCGCGGGAAACCATCTCAGCGATGCGCAAGGATGTGACGGCGAAATGCTATGGCGGCGACGCCAGCCGGAAGCGTAAGCTGTTAGATAAGCAAAAGGCCGGTAAGAAGCGCATGCGTCAATTCGGCAGCGTTGATATCCCGCAAGAAGCCTTCATCGCCGCCTTGAAAATGGATGCCGACTAGTCTCCGTTTGAACGCTTAAGAACGCCGCTTGCGAAAACTGGGATCAGGTAAAGCAATAAGAAACCGGTATTAGAAATGGCATTGCCCGGCGTGTGCAGGGCAACAGAAATGCTGCTGTCGACACCCCACCAAACCAGAATTGCCCCTGTCATGGGTCGCCAAAGCGATAGATTTGGCTGCTTCAAGGCCGTTTGCACCAGTGTGAGCAGGGTCAGGGCCCATCCCATCATCACGGCACCTAGAATGGCTGCGGTGAGGCGTAAGCTCTCATGCCAACCGCTCTGCCCATCCATGGGCCAGTAAATTACATCATAGAAAAGGCGGACTGCCGCATCGGTCTGCGGCCAAGCGCTACCGGCAAAGATGACACCTAGACCCAGAACCAAATAGCACCAAACCGTCAACCACTGCCGCCAGATTGCTGACATCATCTGTCCCCCACCCTCAAACCTATGGCACTCTAACAGACTGGTGAGGCGTATAACAATTACGTGCTAGGTCATGTTGTCTGCTTGAGACGGTGGCAATCGTGCACCAATCCAGCGATGATGTGCGGGTAAGTAACGGGTTTGGTCGGTGGCACTTCGCTAGGCGGTTGTCGCCTGACCTTTGGCCCGATTGTGAGGGACGGAAAGATGCGCGTGCTGGTCACTGGGGCTGCCGGCTTTATCGGCTTTCACACCGCTGCCGCACTGGTGCGGCGCGGCGATGACGTCGTGGGCCTTGATGTCGTCAATGATTATTATGACCCTGCCCTAAAGGAGGCCCGCTTAGCGTTGCTAGAACGCGTAGCTGCAGATGCCCCGGGTAGTTTCACCTTCATTCGCGCCGACTTGGCTGATGAGGCTGCCGTCGATGCTTGTTTTGCAGGTCATTCCTTTGACCGTGTGATCCATTTGGCTGCCCAAGCAGGAGTCCGTTACTCGCTGGAGAACCCACGCGCTTATGTTGCGTCAAACATTGTTGGCTTCACCAATGTTTTGGAGGCCTGTCGGGCCCACAAGGTAGCGCATCTGACCTATGCCAGCACGTCGAGTGTCTATGGCGGTAATACCCATATGCCCTTTGTTGAAACCAGTGGGGCAGACCACCCGTTACAATTTTACGCGGCAACCAAGCGCGCCAATGAATTGATGGCCCACTCTTACAGCCACTTGTTCGGCTTGCCGACCACAGGCCTGCGCTTCTTCACGGTTTATGGGCCCTGGGGCCGACCGGATATGTCACCTTTTTTGTTCACGAAGGCGATCTTCGAAGGAGAGCCAATTCAAGTCTTCAATTTTGGCCATCACAGCCGCGACTTCACCTATGTCGATGATATTGTTGAAGGTGTGGTTCGCGTCAGTGACCGCATTGCCGCTCCAAACCCAGATTGGAATAGCGACACGCCAGACCCATCTTCATCGTCAGCGCCCTACCGCATCTATAACATCGGCAATAACAGTCCTGTCTTGTTAGCAGACTATATCGCCGCGATCGAAAATGCTGTGGGCAAGAAGGCGATCTTGGAAATGTTACCGCTGCAGCCCGGTGATGTGCCCGATACTTCCGCAGATGTTACTGCACTGGTCGCCGCAATCGGCTATAAGCCCTCCACACCTATCCAAGTCGGCGTAAATGCTTTCGTGGATTGGTACCGTAAGTATCATGGGCTTTAAGCCCCAGTTTTCATCATGAAACGATAGGCCGCAAATGGACGCGCAATTTTCGACCATGACCCGCATAAAGGATTTCGTCGGGCCGCAAGGCTGGACGGAGGACCCTGACCTGATCGCCCCTCATTTGATTGAGTGGCGCGACCGATGGAGTGGGTCTGCGCCGATTCTGCTGATGCCGGCCTCAACATCTGAAGCGCAAATGATTATCAGCCAATGCAATGAAGCGGGTTTGGCCGTGACGACGCAGGGCGGCAATACAGGTCTCGTGGGCGCCCAAATTCCCAAAGGTGAAGTGCTGATTTCCACCAAGCGCCTCAATGCTATTCGCTCCGTCGATCCGGTCGATGATGCCATCGTCGCTGAGGCCGGTGTGATTTTAACCCAAGTCCAAGAAGCCGCGCGTCAAATCGGCAAGCGCTTCCCGTTGAGCTTGGCTTCAGAAGGCTCCGCCACCATCGGCGGTCTTATCTCGACCAATGCCGGTGGCGTCCATGTGCGCCGTCACGGCATGATGCGGGCCCAGATTTTAGGGCTTGAGGCGGTGCTGCCGAACGGGTCGCTCTACGAAGGCCTGTCGGCCTTGCGCAAAGACAATACGGGCTATGACCTCAAGCAGTTATTCATCGGGGCCGAGGGAACTTTGGGTCTGGTTACCGCTGCAACCCTGAAGCTGGTTGCCCAACCCCGCCACACGACCGTGGCTTTGTTGGCGTTGGAAACGCCTGAGCAAGCTGTCGAATTGTTGCATCGCCTTGAAGCCGAGACCGCAGCGGTGGCCGCGTTCGAAGTGATGAACCATCTGGGCGTCTCGCTCGCACTCAAAAACATCGCCAATGTGCGGGTCCCCTTCGCCGAGGTACCGCCTTGGCTGGCTTTGGTGGAGTTTGAGGGGGCCAATGCCGATTTGGTTGAGAAGGTGGAAGAGGCGCTCGCCTCAGCCCTTGAAGCTGGGCTCGCCCTTGACGCTGTCGTTGCCCAGAATGAGGCGCAGGCAAAGTCCTTTTGGTATTTGCGAGAGGAAATGAGTGCGTGCCAAAAACCGGAAGGCGTAGCCGCTAAGCACGATGTTTCGGTCCCCGTTTCCAAGATACCGGCTTTCCTGACCCTCGCTGATGCGGCGGCAGAAAAAGTAGCACCCGGTGCGCGGATTGTGGCTTTTGGCCACTGTAGCGATGGTAATATCCATTATGATGTGATCCAGCCCAGCACGATGTCATCGGAGGCCTATAAGGCGTTGGTGCCGCAAATGAATGAGGCGATCCACGATGTCGCGATGTCGTTCAACGGCTCGATCTCGGCCGAACATGGCATTGGCATAAGCCGTCGCGATGAGTTTCTGCGGCGGGAGCCAGAAGCTCATTTGACCCTCATGCGCGCGATTAAGGCCAGCTTTGACCCCAAAAACATCTTGAACCCACGTGTGCTGCTCTAAAGTAACTGGCGGGCCATCCAGTCGGCAAAGCGCGCTTGTGCGTCTGCGGCTTGAGCTGGGTTGAACCGAAACGTCGGATTGACCGAGGTTTCTTCGTCAAAGGAATGGGTGGCACCGGGATAAATATGGGTCTCGACCGGCGCACCGGCACCGCGAATTTTATTGGCGGCTTTGAGGGGATACTGAGTGCCAGACAGGGTGTCACTCTCACCCAGCATTAGGAAAGCCGGAATGGGCTTTTGCCAACCCCGGCGCAGCGTTTGTGCGCCAAGGCCACACCAAGGATAGACCAAAAATGCTGTCGTCAGGCCTGCAAGCGGGTCAGCAGGTACGCCCTCAAGGTCCGCAAATTCTGCCACTTCAGTCCCAAGCGCGAGGGCATCCATCACAGTCCAGCCACCATGGCTCCAGCCCGCCGCCGCAAGACGGTCTGCCTGCACCCAGTCTTGGTTGCGCGCCCAATGCATTAGCGAGATTAAATCGCCTGCGCGCTCCCGGCCCCAAAGACGCATGCCCGAGCAAATAAGCATGCGTGCTTCTATCAGACTGATGCCGCGAGGGCGGTAGGAATCCACCACGACACTGGCAACGCCTTTGGCCGCCGCGGCTTTAGCATAGCCTGGTTGTGGACCATCGGGATCGCCACACCCGTGAAACAAAAAAACGGTCGGAAACGGGCCTTGTCCCTCGGGCCTAACAATCTGGCAGAAAGGAAGTAAGCGTTGTGCGCGAGCGTCTAATGTTTCGCGGGGAAACTTTTTCATCATCCCCGCCTTTAGTGTCGGAAGTGGCGCATGCCCGTGAACACCATGGTGATGCCGGCCTCGTCTGCGGCTGCAATCACTTCATCATCGCGGATCGAGCCGCCGGGTTGGATCACCGCCGTCGCGCCAGCCTCAACAGCTTGTAACAAGCCATCAGCAAAGGGGAAGAAGGCATCAGAAGCGCAAGCAGACCCGATGGTGGCCGCTTGGCTCCAACCGGCAGTCTCAGCTGCTTCCACGGCGCGAACGGCAGCAATACGCGCTGAATCGCGTCGGTTCATTTGACCGGCACCTATGCCAGCGGTGAAGCCGTGATTGGCATAAACAATCTCATTTGACTTAACATGATTTTCGACAAGGAAGTCAAACAGCATGTC